>DATIRG010000518.1:0-4137 GCA_035470005.1 Lutibacter sp.
TGAGGAGCCTTTTAAAATTGAAAAATATAAATCATTGTTTGAGGAGGAAAAAAGTAAAGGAAAGGATAAAGAAAGTAAGGATGATGATAAAAAAGAAAATGAAAAAGAAATAATAAAACCCATCGTAAAAATTAACACAACCAATATGATGGAGCGGTTAAAAACCATAAGTCCAAATTATGGCGAACAGGAAAACCCTTCAATACTTGAAAAGGATAAAAAATCATATATCATCTACTTATCAAATCATGGAGAGGGAAAATCTCAACTTTGGAAAACTACATTAGAATCCTTTGAAAAGGATAAAACAGAGAGAATTAGCGATAAAACTGTTGAAAGTTATCAACTGGTTTCTGCTAAAAAAAACAACTATATCTTAATTGACGGCAACATTAACACTTTAGATATCGCGGCCAATAAATTAGAAGAAATTGCGATTGATTATACATTTAAAAAATCATTGGTAAAAGAATTTAATCAAATGTATTACGAAGCTTGGGGTGGCATGGAAGAAAATTTTTATGATGAAAATTTTCACGGACAAGATTGGCAAAAACTCAAGGATCAATATGCTAAATATTTGCCATTTGTAACAAGCAGGGGAAATTTAAAATTGATTTTTAATGATATGTTAGGGGAGTTAAACACTTCACATTTCGGATTTACTTCTAACGGAAAAGAAGAAGAAGTTTATTATGGCACCAAAACGCTGGGAACAGGCATCATGTTTAAAAATAACGAACCTTACAAAGTTGAAAGAATCATTACACAAGGACCCACTGACATTACAGGCAAAAACATTAAAATAGGAGATAAATTACTGGCTGTTAATGGAATTAAAGTTGATGAAAAGCAAAATAGGGAAAAATACTTTACGGCACCAGTTTTTGAAAATGAAATTTCATTGACTTTTGAGAGAAACGGAGCACAATTCTCTGTATTTGTGCATCCGGTTTCAACAGGAATCATTAGGGATTTATTGTATGATGAGTGGCAAGATGAAAATCAGAATTATGTTGATTTAAAATCTAGCAATCAAATTGCGTATGTTCACATGAAAAATATGGGCGATGGCGAATTAGCTAAATTTAAAGAAGATTTGGTGAGCGCCGAAGCCAATAAAAATGGTTTAATACTTGACTTGCGATACAATACAGGAGGAAATGTTCACGATGAAGTATTGCGATTCTTGAGCCAGAAAACCTACTTAAATTGGAAATATAGAGAAGGCAAGCTAACTGGGCAATCAAATTTTAATTTTGGTAACAAGCCAATTGTTTTGCTTATTAATGAGCAATCGCTTTCTGATGCAGAAATGACTGCTGCTGGATTTAAAGAATTGAAACTGGGAACAGTTGTAGGAACAGAAACCTATCGTTGGATTATTTTTACTTCTGGAAAATCACTGGTCGACGGTTCATTTTATCGCTTGCCATCTTGGGGCTGTTATACTTTAGATGGAAAAAATTTAGAATCAGAAGGGGTTAGTCCTGATATTTATAGCCCTGAAAACTTTAAGGATCGTTTAAACGGAAATCAGCCTCAACTTGAAAAAGCAATTGAGGTCATAATGAAAGAATTGAATAAATAATTTTTAAACTTTTCATTTCAAATGAAAGCATGTATCTTTGCGAAGCTTTAAAAAATTAAGAAAATGGATAACGGATTATACGCAAAATTTAACACCTCAAAAGGTGAAATACTGGTAAGTTTAGAATTTGAGAAAACGCCGGGAACAGTGGGCAACTTTGTTGCTTTGGCTGAAGGAAATTTGGAAAATAACTCAAAACCTCAAGGAACGCCTTATTACAACGGATTAAAATTTCACAGGGTAATTCCTGATTTTATGATTCAAGGCGGTTGCCCTTTAGGAACCGGAACAGGTTCGCCTGGTTACAGCTTTGCTGATGAATTTCATCCAGATTTAAAACATAACAAACCAGGAATTTTATCGATGGCAAATTCTGGTCCGGCTTCAAACGGAAGTCAGTTTTTTATTACGCATGTTGCCACGCCTTGGTTAGACAATAAACATACCGTTTTCGGTAAAGTTGTTGAAGGACAAGAAGTTGTTGACGCCATTAAGCAAAATGACTTGTTGGTATCTCTTGAAATTCTAAGAGTTGGTGAAGCAGCAGAGAAATTTAATGCAGTTGAAGCTTTTAGAACTTTTGAAGGATCAAGAACAAAAAGAGAGGCGGAAGCAAAAAAAGCAATGACAGCTCAAATGGATAAAATTGCTGCAGGTTATGATGAAACGCCAAGTGGGTTGCGTTATAAAATTTTACAGGAAGGTTCCGGTAAAAAAGCGACCAAAGGTTGTACGGTTTCTGTGCATTATAAAGGGCAGTTATTGGACGGAACTGTTTTTGATTCCTCTTATCCACGCAAACAACCAATCGATTTTGAATTGGGAGTAGGACAAGTTATTTCCGGTTGGGATGAGGGAATTCAATTATTAAAAGTAGGTGATAAAGCACGCTTTGTGATTCCTTCTGAATTGGCTTATGGAAGTCGTGGCGCCGGTGGAGTTATTCCTCCAGATGCCACTTTAATTTTTGATGTGGAATTGATGAACGTTTCATAAAATATTTTATATAAAAATTCAAAAAGCATTGATTTATTTCAATGCTTTTTTTTTAGTATTTTTGGGAGCATAATATCTGAAAACATATAATATTCAGCGTTTTAATTAAATTGCAACAATGAAATACAACTATTTCTTCTTTTTTTTAGTATTTGTACTTTTTTACGGATGCTCAAATAATGCTAACAATCCTGAATTTATAAAAAAAGCCTCAGGCCGATATTTGTACAATTCAGATGAGGTGATTCAGGTTTATTTTGAAGAAAATAAAATGTTTATGGATTGGCGCGGAGCAAAAAAAATAAAACCTTTAAAAGTTGATGATGCTACTTTTTTTGTGAAGGAAATGAATGAAAAAATTCAGTTTTTAGACAATCCGAAAAATCAAACAACGTATATAGTGCTTGTTCCAAAAGAAAAAAACACACCGATTGTCTATAATTTCATAAAACTGAATGAAGGCGAAAAGGTACCAAGTGAATATTTGGATAACAAGGAATTTGACAAAGCGCTTGAAGGTTATTTGGCCATCAAGAAAAAAGATTCACTGGACAGTTCAATCGATGAAAATTATTTTAATTCTTTAGGATATAAAACGTTGAGAGATAAAAATTTTGAACTGGCTATCGCAATTTTCAAGATAAATGTGGCGTTATATCCAAATAGTTCCAATGTTTATGACAGTTTGGGTGAAGCTTATTTAAAAAGTGGCGATACCCTAAAAGCGATTGAAAATTATAAAATAGCTGTTACATTTGATTCCGGAAATAACCGCGCAAAAAATCAAATAAAAAAGTTAGAGAAAAAAGAATAAATTGCATTATCGATACTGAACATTTCAACAGCAAAATAATATATGAAAACATTAAGTCAATGGTTTGATGAGTATGCCTTAAGCCATCAAAATAAAACAAATCAAACGATTCATTTTATCTGCGTTCCCGCAATATTTTTTAGTATTGTTGGCATGTTAATGAGTATTCCTTCAACAGTTATTTCAAATTTAAATATCAACAATCCGTTTTTAGAGAATTGGGCAGCGCCTGTTTTAGTTTTATTGCTTATTTTCTATATTCGATTGTCGTTTTCAACTTTTGTAAGAATGTTAACATTTTCAATTTTATGTTTGATGGGAAATTATTTTTTATCACAGGTAAGTACGTTATTTTACAGTTCATTAACTATTTTTGTGATTGCTTGGATTGGGCAATTTTACGGACATAAATTGGAAGGAAAAAAACCGTCATTTTTTAAGGATTTACAATTTTTATTGATTGGACCCGCTTGGGTATTTGAAAAAATATCAAGAAAGAAGTAGCACAAATCTACTATGAAAAAGTTTTTGCCTATATTATTGATTTTATTATTTAATTTTTTATCCGCCCAGGAGGCTGTGTATGAAATTTTGAATACCTCGATAAACTCCAAATTTGCCGAATTTGGTGTCACTTATTCGAGCAATAATTCGGTAATATTTGCTTCCTCAAAAAAAGACGATAGCGGCAGGCGGACAAACAATCGCCAACTTTCTTTAGAGTTGTATCATGGAT
>DATIRG010000519.1:0-2199 GCA_035470005.1 Lutibacter sp.
GACCAATTCTAAGCGCTTGTTTAACGATTTGGTTGACATTGGGCAACATCCTAAAGAAATGACCGATACGGTAACCGTAATGGAAAAAATAGGTCATTTTATAGATGATGAAGTGGCTAAGTTGTACGAAAAAATCAAAAAGGAATTTGGCGTTACCAAAAAGGAGGCTTCTCCTATGATTGAGGACCGCATCAATATCAAAATAATCTTAAAAAGATCGGCAAAAAATTGGGACGGCGGCTATGCCATGGCCGGTTTATTGGGCCACGGCGATGCCTTTGTGCTGCGTGATCCATCTGGAATACGGCCAGCATTTTATTATGCTGATGACGAGTTTGTGGTGGTTGCATCGGAACGCCCGGCCATTCAGACTGTTTTTAATGTGGACATTGAAGATGTCAAAGAAATTGAAAGAGGCCACGCCTTAATCATCAAACGAAGCGGCAAAATTTCCATGGCTAAAATCAAGGAACCTTTGCCAAATAAAGCCTGTTCTTTTGAACGCATTTATTTCTCCAGGGGCAGTGATGCCGATATTTATACCGAGCGCAAAAATTTAGGGAAATTGGTGTTTCCTCAAATTGCGGAGAAAATTAAAGGCGATTTAAAAAATACCGTTTTTTCCTACATTCCAAATACGGCAGAAACTTCTTTTTACGGTTTGCGTGAAGCTGACGTAGATTTTTTAAATGTACAAAAAACAGCCGCAATTTTAAAAGGCCAACGTAGTTTGTCAGCCGAAAAAGTGACCGAAATACTGGGGGAAATACCGCGTTTCGAAAAACTGGCTATTAAAGACGCTAAACTGCGGACTTTTATTGCCGATGACACCAGCAGAGATGATTTGGTGGCTCATATTTACGACGTCACTTACGGCATTGTAAAACCAACCGATAATTTGGTGATTATAGATGACAGCATTGTGCGCGGAACGACCTTAAAGAAAAGCATTATCAGAATCTTGGACCGATTGCATCCTAAAAAAATCATTGTGGTTTCCTCGGCGCCGCAAATCCGTTATCCCGATTGTTACGGAATTGATATGGCAAAATTGGGCGATTTTATCGCTTTCAGGGCCGCGTTGGAATTGTTGAAACAAACCGGTCAAGAACATATCATTAAAGAGGTTTACGTGAATTGCATCAGCCAAAAACATTTGGAAGATATGGAATTAAAAAACGAAGTAAAAGCCATTTACGACCAGTTTACCGATGAACAAATTTCTGATAAAATTGCCGAAATGTTAAAAACTCCGGAAATTAATGCAGAAGTTGAAATCATATTTCAATCGGTTGAAAATTTACATATCGCCTGCCCAAATCACCCAGGAGACTGGTATTTTACAGGCGATTATCCAACTCCCGGCGGAAATCGTGTGGTAAACGATGCTTTCATTAATTTTTACGAAGGAAGTGACAAAAGGGCGTACTAAAAAATTTAAAATATAGTCCGAAGACGGAAGTCAGAAAACCAAGGATTAAGGTGAAATTTTTAAGTTTATTTCAGGACCAACTATTTTCATATATTTAACATTGGTTTAAAACTGAATTTCCAAATTGGCAATTCAGTTTTAAGGAATAATAATATAACAGCTTCAACATCTCTATTTTGAAAGATATTATACTGATTACGCCTCCTTTTACACAATTAAATACGCCTTATCCCGCAACGGCTTATTTGAAAGGGTTTTTGAATACAAAAGGCATCAGTTCTTTTCAGATGGACTTGGGCATTGAGGTGATTTTAGAACTTTTTTCCAAAGAAAGTTTGCAAAAACTATTCGATTTTGCTTTTGAAAATAACAGGATTGTCTCCGAAAACGCCCAGCGAATTTATGCGTTAAAAGCCGATTATTTAAAAACCATTGGCGATGTCATGGGTTTTTTGCAGGGAAAAAACCAAACGATTGCCAGACAAATTTGCACTTCAAATTTTCTTCCTGAAGCTTCACGATTTTCTGAGCTTGATGAGTTGGAATGGGCTTTTGGGAATATGGGAATTCAGGACAAGGCAAAACATTTGGCGACTTTATATCTCGAAGATTTATCCGATTTTATTGTGGAATGCATCGACGAAAATTTTGGTTTTAGCCGTTATGCCGAAAGATTGGGACAAAGCGCCAATGATTTTAACGAACTGCATGAAAATCTGCAACAGGAAATTACTGTTATTGATGCCATTTCGCTGAAAATTCTGGAC
>DATIRG010000520.1:0-1623 GCA_035470005.1 Lutibacter sp.
TCTATGTTATTTGATACTTCAGTTAGAAATCAAACCTATATTGAAGATTGCGAGATTTGTTGCAATCCCATCGAAATAAATCCCATATTTGAAAACGGTGAATTGATTGCTTTAAATATTAAAAGTGAAGAAGAACAGTAATTTTATTTTGATGAAATGGCTTGTTTTAATTGAGAAACAGTTTGCATACCCGATTGTCTCCAAATTTGTTTTCCTTGTCTGAAAACCATAAAAGTAGGAACGCCGCTCACTTGATATTTCGACGCCAATGTTGGATTGGTGTCCACATTTATTTTTATGATGCTTATCGAATCCTTTAATTCCGCTTTTAACTGTTTTAAAACTGGGGCCATACTTTTACACGGTCCGCACCAATCTGCATAAAAATCAATTAAAACTGGAACATCTTGATTTATAATATCATCGAATGATTTTTTCATGTTGTTTTTTTAATCTTTCTTAAAGTTACAAAAACACCAATAAATTATGAACAAATTAAACAAAAAGTTTATTTCAGCATAAACGATATTAAGCCGATTTAAATCGTATTCTTTTAAAAATTTGTGGATTTCCAGACATTTTTAAATAAACAAGTATCAACAATGCCATTGTGCTGCAAATCAGAAATCCGATAAATAACGGCAGGGCAGTGGCTGTCACAAATTTTCCAATAAATGTACTTATGGGAACAGCCATCATGGTCGACAAAAAACCCGTAATTGCAGCACCTATACCTGCAATATGACCAATTGGTTCCATAGCTAAAGCCCTTAAATTCCCAAATAAGAATCCGATTGCAAAAAATTGCAATCCGAAGAAAGCCAGCAAAATATCAATACTTGGATTTACGGTGCCCAGAAATAATAAAACATAAAGTAATGAAAAACTAAAAAACGAAATTAACGCGGCCGTCACCATTTTTTCCATACCATATTTTAAAACAAGCGAGGCATTCAAAAAAGTGGCAGAACCAATAGCGATAGATAAACCCGCGAAAATATAGGGAAACTGTTCTTTCATATTGTATTGGGTTTGAAATATTTGTTGGGCCGTACTTAAATAAACCATAAAGGAACCTGTAACAAAACCAGATATCATGGTGAAACCAATAGTTCTTTTCGATTTTGAAAGCTCTTTTAATCCGTCAACAAAAATAGTGCTTGAAAATTTTATGCGATGCGCTTTTAATAAAGTTTCAGGTTGTCTTTTCCAAAACCAAAATGACACTAATACACTAAAAATCAGCTGAATATAAAATATCGCCTGCCAATTGTAATGATCTAACACAAATTTTCCCATCGCAGGAGCAATCACAGGCACTAAAAGAAACACCGAGGTAATAAACGACATTATTCTTGCCATATAGTCACCGCTGTAAGTGTCCCTAACCATAGCAATACTGATGGTTCTTGGAGCTGAAAGTCCGATTCCCTGTAAAATACGACCAGCGACCATCATTTCCAGGCTTTCTGAAAATACACAAATAAAGCTGGCAATAATAAACACGCCAAATCCCATAAAAACTACAGGTTTTCGACCCAAACTGTCGGATATTGGCCCAAAAAACAAAGGACCTAAACCAAGACCTAAAAATATCATGGTAATTAACAATTGATTGTCAAC
>DATIRG010000521.1:0-4516 GCA_035470005.1 Lutibacter sp.
AAGCCGTGAATAATAAATAGCCATAGGTGAAAATAGGCTCATTAATGACTTCTTTAAAGTAAACCCCGCTCCAGTCGAACATGCCGCCTTCGCAAATTGCGGCAAAAAAGACCAGTGATCCCAGATAAAAAATAAAAGGGTCGGGTTTTCCTAAAATTAACTTGTTGCCAAAAGTAGATTTGTCATTTGTGAGGGTATAGGAGAATATCAGTAAGGAAATGATCGCTATAAATACGGCTACTGCAGCCAAATGGATTTGTATAGGCACCTGATATTTTACCATAAAGGTCGACAAAACCACGCCTATCAATCCGCCGGTGCTCCAAAGCCCATGAAAAGAACCCACAATTTTTTTTGTATATTTTTTTTGAATGGTAATGGATTGGGTATTCATCGAGATATATAAAATACGTGCGCTAAAAGAGTACAAACTAAGCGCAACCACCAGTAAAAAAGGGGTGTCGGCAAAACCGATGAACGCAAGAGCCAGAGTTAAAAACATCATGGCCACAATCAAAGGCTTGCGACTGTCGAATCTTGAAACTAGCCAGCCTGAAATTGGCAATCCTATCATTGAGCTGATGGGCATAGCCAATAATACGGTGCCCAATTGCGCTTCATTGAAATTGAAAAAATCTTTGATGGTCGGAATTCGGGAAGCCCAGGTGGCAAAACCCAAGCCCGATATAAAGAAATAGGTACTTAAGGCAGCACGTTGCTTTGCTTTTAATGGCATTTTAAATAAATATTTTGCAAAAATAAACAAAGTAAACGCCAGGAAGCCGATAATTCAGTTTTATTAATTCAATAAATTTATGATGGTGTTTTTTACAGGCCGTCCAAATATTTAAAGATTCTTCGTGCAATTCCGATAAATAAAAAACAATGCCTCACCTGCAGTTGTATAGATCGGAGAAAATTAGGTGGATGACCGATAATTATTTATAAAGATATTTTAGTAAGAGGCAATATTTTTATTGAATGATTGTCGATTTGTACCAAATCCGATTTAAGCATAAATTAAATAAGGTGTTGTAAGCAATTTTGTTTTTACCGATTGATCTTATAAAAATACAAATTTCAAAATCACTAAAGTAAAAAGTATTATTGCTAAAGTCAGTCCTGTAATTCTTTTTCGTTCTTTATTGTAAAATATACTCATAATTATTTTAAATATAGTTCTTTAAAATACTCTATATGCTTTCCAGGAATAATCATTTTCCAGATATCTTTTTTCATAATTATGTTTTTATCTGCAAGTCTTTTTCCATCGACGTAAGTTCTGTAAATCAAGGAGTAAAAAAACATGAGTCCAACAAATTCCCAAGAATTTATTGAATCTGTTTTTAGTAACCAAATCATTAAACCAATTGGTATTAAAATCAAAAGGTAATAAGACAATAAATTTTTCATTTTCGTTATGTTTAAATTGCTTATAATTTAATTTTTCCCAACAAAATTGCCAATCATCATTTATATTTCTTGAAAAAAAAATATTGTATTCGAAATTTATTATGGACTGTCAGCAATTTTTTGTTCTACTAAACTAAGCTAAATCTTATCAATTGTCAACATAAAGACTCAATTTATATTGATTATTGATAACTGATTTGGCTTTGAAAATCATTTAATTTTAATTTTCAGGCAAAGCGTAATATTGTTCTTATATTGAACTTGATAATTCACTATTTAATGGCAATTCAAATTTAAATTCACTCCCTTTACCCAACTCACTCTCAACCCAAATCTTGCCACCATGTTTCTCTACAAATTCTTTGCAAAGTAGTAGGCCAAAGCCCGTCCCTTTTTCGTTGGCTGTTCCTTTTGTTGAATACATCTGTGTAATATTAAAAAGTTTGGACAAAATTTCGGGAGCTATTCCTATTCCATTGTCGGAAACGGAAATAATAACACCTGAAGCATGTTGCGCTGCATAAATATTGATGATGCCACTGTGGTTTGTGAATTTTATTGCATTCGAAATTAAGTTGCGTAAAATAATATTTAACATATTACTATCTGCAAAAACGATGATTTTTTCAGTTTCAATAACATTAATTGTTATGCTTTTAGCATTGGCATTTGGTTTTAAAATTTCAACAACCTTGTCACAACTGATTTTAAAATTGCATTCCCTTGGCTCAAACGCTAATTTGCCCGATTGCGACCTTGCCCACATTAGAATATCTTCTAATAAACAAAAGGCATTTAGTGCCGTATTGTTAACAATTGATATTTGTTTTTCAATAACATCCATTTCATATTTACGCAGGTTGTTTGCCAGGAGGTCTAAATAGCCAAGTATCAAATTAAACGGACTTATTAAATCGTGCGCAAGAATTGACATAAAAATGTCTTTGTCGGCATTTAATTTTTGAAGTTCATCATTTTTTAATTTAATTTCTTCTTCGGTTTGCTTACGTTTTGTAATATCTTCTAAAGTGCCGGTCCATATAATATCACTGTTTTCCAATACGCGAGGAATTGATTTAAAATGTATCCAAATAACTTTGTTATTAATTAAGAAACGGCCTTCCCACGAAAATGGCGTTGTATTCAAATTGGATTCTACATTAATTCTGGCAAATTTTGCCTTATCGGCTTCGAAAATTAAATCGTTAATAATTCCAGGATTCCTTTCAAAATCAAGCCGGTCTAAATTTAGTATTTCAAAGAAACGGTCATTTGCAAATTCGAAAACATAAGGGATGTCTTTTGAACTTAACCATTTATCTTCAATTAATGATAGCTCTTTAAAAACGCGTAATCGG
The DNA here is from genome assembly GCA_035470005.1 of Lutibacter sp. Lineage (GTDB taxonomy): Bacteria > Bacteroidota > Bacteroidia > Flavobacteriales > Flavobacteriaceae > Lutibacter. The sequence continues at coordinate 2,772 of DATIRG010000521.1, forward strand.
TATATCCCAGAAGGCAGTGCATTTGCCAAATCAGCATATAAATCACGTTCCAAATGTAATGACTCAATAATCTTTTTTTGATTGTTTTCAGCGCTTTTTAGTTCTTGAATTTTATATTCAAATTGCCCTAAATCATCTAATAGTTGTTCTTTGGTTTTATCTTGATAACGCATATTCAAAGACATTTCAAATTATAAATACAAATTAAATTTAAGTTGTTTAAAGGTACGCTATATTTCTAAAAATCTTTAATCAACTTGAAAAAATCTATCAACGAAGATTAGTTCTATGGGCTTGTTACTAAATGTGACATCCAATAAAATCTGCCTGATTATCATTTCAAATTACCGAATGAATCAAAACTGCTTACTAAATTTATATTGGATTGTCAGCAATTTTTTGTCCTACTAAACTAAGTAATAAATGGTCAATTATCAACCTATTGCCTCAATTTATATTGATTATTGATAATCGATTTGGCTTTAAATATCAGTCTGCACTCATTTTCTGCTCACTGCAATTATGGCTGCAATTGGCGCTGTGGTAAGTTTTTTTGTTTCCAGTATATTGGGGAAATTGTTATCGGATTCTGAAGCCGCTAAAAGAAATCAAAAATGCCTGAATATCTATCAGGATCATTTCGTCAAATGTATTATATCGTTTGTTTATATGAAAAGTTGGGCAGTTAGGGGCAACCAATCTGGCAAGCCGCACAAAGCTAATTGTGAGATGCAAAATCAAATTTACCAGTATCTGCCCAATTTTCACATAATGTGTCAGCGTTTAGTTCATGACCATCACGCTGTTTTTGTGTTAAGTGTTTGTCTATTTTTTGAGTAATTCATCAACTGCTGCTTTTAACTGGGCATCTTTTCCTTTCAGAATTTCTTCATAAGGAGTGGCTACATTAATGTCGGGTTCCAATTGAAGGTTTTCCAATGGGCGATTTTCTTCTACGCCATAAAAAGCAATCATAGGTATACCAAAAACCATGGTTGGATCAATTTGTGTTTCCCACCAAACGGCTGTACTTGTTCCGGGAACCGGTTTACCAATCAGTTTTCCAATTCCTTTGGCTCTGTATGCGTATGGAAAAGCGTGAGCATCAGAATAGTTTGATTCACTCATTAAAACCACACTTGGTTTGGACCATTTGTCTCTGGGTTCTCCACCACGAGTAATGAATCCGTAGGGTCTGAATGTTGCATAGGGCTTGCCGTCTAAGAAGTTAGAGAGGTCTTCGTGCAGCCATCCGCCACCATTAAAACGCGTGTCTACAATCAATCCGTCTTTATCGGCATTGAGTCCGAGTACTTCATCATATACGGTTCTGAAACTTCCGTCGTTCATTCCTTGTACGTGAACATAGCCTATTTTTCCGCCGCTCAATGAGTCGGTCATTTTACGCATAGATTCCGTCCAACGTTTGTAAAGCAATGCGTTTTCTGCAACAGGAGTAATTGGTTTTACGGTTTCCTCCCAACGTATTTTTTTAGCTGGATCGTAAACACTTACCAACACATTTTTATTAACTTTTCTGTTTAACAGCGCGTTCCAGTCTTTATCGGGAGTAATTTCAACACCGTCAATTTTTTCAATGACATAACCGGCTTTTATTTTACTTTGTGCTTTGTCTAAAGGTCCGCCGGCAATTACTTCGGTGATTTTTAAACCTGCTGTAGTGGCTTTTTCATCATAGAATAATCCTAAACTGGCCGTTAGGTCGCCATTTTCAGCTCGGTGTG
>DATIRG010000522.1:0-2339 GCA_035470005.1 Lutibacter sp.
TTCCAACCAATACGGTTACGCCCCAAAACAGATTTTTATACCTTCCTTTCGTGATCATTTTCACTACCATTTTTGCTGAAGTGGTTGGATGTGTGATGGTCAATTCAGTAACCAGCGTAAACAGGTTCACCACCAAGGCAATAATCATGGTGTTTCTCAGCATCACCATCCAGTCTTCATAACCGAAAACCAAAGAAGCAATCACAAAAATTGCAGTTCCCGCCATCACGCTGTGCACCAACATGTGCAGCGGTAAGGTTGGACTTTGCCAAAAATCGCGGCCTTTTGCCTGGGCAAACAAGAATGCGGTATAAATTGCCAACAATATGGCAAAAACTGCGGTAATCCATAATAAAACAGTTTCACCGGTTTTTATTTCGAAAAACGTCATTGCGCCCCAAATTGTAACCAACAATCCGAAAACAGTAAGCGTGTAGCCGCCTTTCACCAACCAGGAATTCCACTGCGGACGCAATAAAACATTTAAAAATCGGTCTGGTCTGTCTAAATCCATCACCAAGAATAATCCTGTTAGCCCTAGAAAAACCAACGAAATTCCTGCCGACCATAATTTAGCGGTTGGCGACACTTCATATCCCAACAGCATGGCCAAAAACGGAATTAAAAAGGCGCCTGCAGCGATGGCTTTGGTAAATACATAAGTTGAAACTTCCCAGCCCCACAATATTCCTTTATCCGGCGTATCATAAACCCTGCGGGCTTTCCCGTTCAATACATCAATATAATTCGGATTTTCACTGTCTTTTCTTTGGTAAGCGGCTTCAATATCATTGTCGATGGTCATCTGCAATAAATCGAACTCCTTATTGCTGTACATCATTTTTTCCGCAGCTTTGGCAAAATGTCCAACGCCACGTGCCTGTGAACTCCACAAACTTGGACCGGATCTGTCGGTTGCTTCCGGTACCAAAGAAGAATCATCTCCATCTATATAAAACAAATTAGGATTTGTTCCCTTTTCAGGCTTGCGAACTTTTACCGCCTGACGCGCCAACAATTGCGAAATCTCCGTGTTCGGATTGTGCATGTCACCTGCAATAATGGCGTGTTCGGGACAAACTGAGACGCAAGCCGGCTCCCGGCCAACATCTACCCTATGCGCACAATAATTGCATTTTGCCGCGGTATGTGTATCGGGATCAATATACAAGGCGTCGTACGGACAGGCCTGCATACAAGATTTACAGCCAATGCAACGGTTGTTGTCGAAATCCACAATCCCGTCTTCACGGGTGTAAAGCGCCTGAACCGGACAAATTTCCACGCAAGGAGCGTCGGTACAATGGTTGCAGCGCATCACTGAAAAAATTCTTCGCGTATTTGGAAATTCTCCTTTTTCAACCTGCTTCACGTAGGTTCTGTTTACTCCAATAGCCACATCATGTTCTGATTTACAGGCTGTTGTACAAGCGTGACAACCAATGCATTTGCGATTGTCTATGATAAAACCATACTTCATATTTTTGAAAATATTTTGAACTATAACAAATTTAACGAATGTAAATATTAGTTTTGTGATATTCATCACGCAATTGATTATTTAGATGTATTTTAAATGAATCGCCTTTTTTAGGAAGAAATAATTTATTTTTGCTGAAATTTAAGCCATGAAAATTCAACTCTTATTTTTTGGAATTGCTACAGATTTGGTAGGTGAAAATTCAATTTTTTACGAATTGAATTCAGCTGAAACTGTGCTGGCATTAAAAAAGAAATTGCTGTTGAAGTATCCAAAATTAAAAAACATCGATGAATTTGCCATTGCCGTAAATGAGGAATATGCCGAAGATGATTTGGTTTTGAGAGAAAATGATGTGGTAGCAATCATTCCGCCGGTAAGCGGAGGATAAAGCCGCCGGACCCCGAGAGGAAATTAAAAAATTAATTATGAAAAACACCGCTGTTTTAATTACTTCCGAAAAATTAGAAGTTCAGGATTGTTATAATTTTGTGCAGGATGCTGCTTGCGGCGGCATTGCTTTATTTGTGGGTACTGTTCGGAATTCCACAAAAAACAAGGATGTTTCTTTACTGGATTTCAGTGCTTATGAGCCAATGGCTTTAAAGGAAATGCAAAAAATTGCAGATTTGGCTTTGGCAAAGTTTCAAATCCATAAAATTGCCATTCATCATGCGGTTGGTGAATTGAAAATTGGTGATATTCCTGTGATTATTGCTGTTTCTTCTGCCCACAGAAAAGCTGCTTTTGAAGCATGTGAATTTGCCATTGATACCCTAAAAGAAACGGTTCCCATCTGGAAAAAAGAGCATTTTAACGACGGTGAAGTTTGGGTGAATTCGCATCCTTAGCCACCTAA
>DATIRG010000523.1:0-3994 GCA_035470005.1 Lutibacter sp.
TTGCGAAAACTATAGATGGCAGTCAAGAAGACAGAAGGGAAACGAAACTTAAAATAAATGCATTAATTGGTGAAATTGATACGTGTATTGTTCAATTAAGCGAATAAGATCTTTAAAATGGCAGAACCTTTAAAAATAAAAGTAACAATCGCCGGAAGGGTATATCCAATTAACGTGAAAAACGAAAATGAAGAGGAGGGTATGCGAAAAGCGGCTAAACATATAAACGATATGGTTGCTAAGTTTGAAAAGAATTATGCGGTAAGTGATAAACAAGATGTTTTGGCCATGTGCGCCCTGCAATTTGCTTCACTTATTGAAATAAATTCCATAAATAAAGATCAGGATATGACGGAAGTGACAGAAAAAATCAATAAATTGGGTGCGTTAATTGATGCGCATTTAGAAAAATAAGTTCTTTAAAATAAATTAATAATAATAATACTGCCTACATTAGTTATTGTTTGTTAAACTCAACATTATACCTTTATAAAGGATAAGTCTCAATTGTAAAAGCATGCCGTTTTAACGGATCCTTGACCAGTTAGTTAGTCCTAAACTTGTTTAAAGGAGTTTACAGAACCTCTCTAATGTAGGTTTTTTTATACCTAAAACTGAAATATGATAGAATATATAATGCCAATTATTGTTGGTATAGCAATAGGGCTTGCGATTGGTTATGTGATTGCTAAAGTACTGGAAAAAACGAAAGCGACTAAAATTTTAAGAAATACCAGAAAGGAAGCCGCAACAATTATTAAGGAAGCACAAATTGAAGCTGAAGCAACTAGGAAAGACAAGATTTTACAGGCAAAAGAAAAGTTTATTGAGCTAAAATCGGAACACGAAAAAGTAATTATCGCTAGAGATCGTAAAATAGCTGAAGCTGAAAAACGCGCTCGGGATAAAGAATCTCAAGTATCCCAGGAACTCGATAAAAATAAAAAATTGAACCTTGATATTACCACAAAAATCACTGAGTATGATAAAAAAGTGGAATATTACGATCGGAAAACTGAAGAAGTTGACAAGCTTCACCGCAAACAAGTTGATCAACTGGAAGTTATCTCAGGATTATCAGCTGCGGATGCTAAAAAAGAATTGATTGCATCGCTTAAAGAACAAGCGAAATCAGATGCAATGGCCAGCATTCAGGAAACCATCGAAGAAGCAAAACTAACAGCACAGCAAGAAGCACGTAAAGTGATTCTAAACACCATTCAGCGTGTTGGCGTTGAGCAAACTGTTGAAAACTGTGTTTCTGTATTCAATATAGAATCTGATGACGTTAAAGGACGAATTATAGGTCGTGAAGGTCGAAATATTCGCGCTTTGGAAGCTGCTACAGGTGTTGAAATCATTGTTGATGACACACCGGAAGCTATTATTTTATCTTGTTTTGATCCTGTTAGAAGAGAAATTGCTCGATTGTCATTGCACAATTTGGTTACCGATGGATGAATTCATCCTGCTCGTATTGAAGAAGTTGTAAAAAAGACCGAAAAAAAAATCCAACAAGAAATCATTGAAATTGGTAAACGTACAGTAATTGACTTAGGTATTCACGGATTGCATCCTGAATTGATAAAAACCATAGGCCGAATGAAATATCGTTCATCTTACGGTCAAAATTTACTGCAACACTCGCGTGAAGTTGCCAACTTGTGCGGCTTGATGGCTGCAGAATTGGGTTTAAACGCAAAATTGGCTAAAAGAGCCGGTTTGTTACATGATATTGGTAAGGTTCCGGAATCAGAAAGTGAATTGCCTCATGCCTTGTTGGGAATGCAATGGGCAGAAAAATATAATGAAAGTGCGGAAATTTGCAATGCGATAGGAGCCCATCACGATGAAATAGAAATGAAAACATTGATTGCGCCAATTGTGCAGGTTTGTGATGCTATTTCTGGTGCCAGACCAGGCGCTCGTCGCCAAATTTTGGATTCCTACATTCAACGTTTAAAAGATTTAGAAGACATCGCGTTCGGATTTACAGGTGTTCAAAAAGCTTACGCTATTCAGGCAGGAAGGGAATTGCGTGTGATTGTTGAAAGTGAAAAAGTAACTGACGCAAAAGCAGCAGAACTTTCTTTCAATATTTCACAAAAAATTCAAAATGATATGACTTATCCGGGTCAGGTTCGTGTTACTGTGATACGTGAAACAAGATCTGTGAATATCGCTAAATAGGGATATTGATTTATAAATTATGAAAAAACCGCTTTTGCGGTTTTTTTTATGATAATTGTTTAGGCCACATTTGTTGCAATAAAATTTAAGAATTTTTAAAATTAACAGATAGAAAACAGGAATGAAAACATATTCATTTTCTTAAAATTTTTATCACTACAAATCAAAAATATTTTTTACATTTACTTGATTAAAAAAATTAGCATAAACATTTAAAATAGATTATTATGGCAAAAAGTCAGGACGCGAAAAAAAACGTCAAAAAAGAACCGTTGAAAACGGCTAAAGAAAAAAAAGAAGCAAAAAGAGAAAAGAAAGCAAAATAAGAATTATGCTCATAATCAAAAAACCCCAGTTTATTTCTAAACTGGGGTTTTTTAATTTTAAGCAATTGGGAATTCAGAATTATCAGTTATTCTAAGCGAAGGCTCACAATTGCGATCCCGTGCTTGTCTGCCAATTCATTTTCTGAAATTCCGGGTCCGATAGAAAACTGAATGCTTTCAACCTTGTTTATATCAAATTCTGAGGACAGATTGTGCTCCAAATAATAAGGCAAAAAGCTTGGGTATGGCCTTGGCAGTGTTACGGTTTTAACAGGTTTTAATTCAGATAATTGCATTGAATAATCTGCACTTTCTGTTCCAATTTCTATAATATTTCCATATGACGAACCGTCATTCATCACAAATGCAATTTGCAATTTACAAGGTTTATTATTTAATGACCTTCCTTTAAAAATAAGATTTTTCATAGAGGACAAATCGTTTTTTCTGCCTTCAATTTTATCCAAAATAAAATGTTTAAAGCTATAATCGTAAATCGGTTTTGCATTCAGATTTTCAGCATCAACTTCAAATAATTTTTCAAGATTCATTTGATATTCTGCCTCACCTTCGTTTTTTGTAGGCACCAACTGAAATGATTTTCGCCATTCTCTTACGAGCAAATCGGTATCTTTTGTAGCATTGAAAAGGTGAATCGGATTTGAATTTGGAACCACACGTACTTGATAAGTACTTCTGTCGTAAAAATTCCAATCAAACGGACGACCTATTTTACCGGCCGGATAAGTGGTGTAATTTTCTTCTTGATGCTTTACAATAATATGGTAAGATAAAAATCCGTACATAATCATTTCAGCAGGAATAACAACCGAGTAATCATAACCCACAATATTTACCATATCTAAAATTTCGCTTTTAGAACCGGCATAAACAGCCAATTGAATTTTCTCAGGTTCATTTGGTGCTATATAATTTACCTTTATGGTTAATGCATCATTTTCAGAAACTTCAATTTGCGGCGTGTGTTTAAACCAGGGTTTTGTTACCGTTGTTTCCGGCGCGTAAAAATCGTTCAGCTTTATATTACCAAAAGTATCATTGGAAGTCCAATTTTTGGAAACATCTTTTTTACTAAGGATATAAGTTCCCGGTGTTATTGAAAAATTGCCATTTTCAACAGTTTTAGACAGTGTATTTCCTTCATTAACTGCTTCCAGACTAAATTGTGAACCCAAGTTTTGAAGCGTAATTTCCATCAAATGGCTTTTCCATTTGATCACGCCTACAGTTTTTTTAGGACTGTTTTTTCCAAAAGGATTGTCTACCCAAACAGCATCGGGCATCACTTCCAATCGCCAAATTCCGTCATCAATTTTATCTAAAAAATAAGCGCCCAATCCATCATATTTTATCAAATTAGAATTTGCAAAACCTGCAATCTTGTTTAAGGTTGATTCATTTACAGGCGTGGCATTGGTGTTATTTGTGTAAATAAACTTGGTTGCTGCGTTGTATTC
>DATIRG010000524.1:0-2304 GCA_035470005.1 Lutibacter sp.
GGCTTCAACAATATTTCAACCAAATTTATGGAACCGGTAATTCTCTCTGCATTACCTGATATTCAAGAAGATATTTTAAATAAAAACACCCAGCTTAAACTTATTGATGACAACTTTAAACTGGCCAAAATAGGGGCGAAAATTGAAAATAGTGAGTATTACCCTAAAATAGCCGCCTTCGGAAAACAATCTTTATGGAAAGATAATTTGTCCTTTGCCAAAACCAATTGGATTGTTGGCATTGGTGCTGAGTGGACAATTTTTGACGGTTTTCAAAGAGAACATAAAATTAAAGCTTCAAAACACAAAGTGTCACAGGTTCAGGAAATTGAAAAACAGGCACGATTAAGTTTGGCGACTTATACTGAAAAAATTTACAACGAATTGCAAAAGCAACAAGAGCAATATGAAAGCTTGAATGCTGATGAAATATTTGCCGAAAAACTGAAGTTTATGCGCACCCGGGCATTCGAAGAAGGTACAGGAACTTCAATAGAAGTGATAGATGCCACCTTAAAATTGACTGAAATCAAATTGCATAAAATAGAAGCTTTATACCATTACAACGTGGCTTATGGCGAATTAATGGTGCAACTTGGAGAAACAGAAAACTTCCTGAACAAAAACTAAAAAAAAATGAAAAAATCACAAGCAACAAAATCATTTATCAGCATTATTGTTATCGCAACTTTGGTACTCACCGGAATTTGGTTCATAACAAAACCCAAGACACTGGTTTTACAAGGCCGCATAGAAGCCAAGGAAATATATCTTTCCGCTAAAATTCCGACCAGGCTTAAATCGACTGAAGTCATGGAAGGAGAAAGCGTTTTAAAAGGACAACTGTTGGCCACGCTTGAAAGTCAGGAAATTGATGGCAAAGAAACTCAGGCTTTGGCGGCCAAAGAAGCGGCAAATTCACAACTCGATAAAGCAAACAATGGCGCAAGACTTGAAGAAATAAGTGCTGCAAAAAGCATTTATGAAAAAGCGACAGCCGCTGCCAATATTATGAAAAAAACCTATGGACGTATAGAAAATTTATACAAAGACGGTGTGGTTTCCGAACAAAATCGCGATGAAGTTTTCGCTAAAAAAGAAGCATCCATAAAAGATCAGGAAGCGGCTTACAGCCAATATGCCATGGCTTTAAAAGGAGCGAGAAATGAAGATATTGATGCGGCAAATGCATTGGTCAGAAAAGCGGATGGTGCCTTGGTTGAACTGGAAAGCTATAAAAATGAACGAAATATTACCGCGCCCATAAATGCCGAAGTTTTGGATTTTTTACCTGAAGAAGGCGAACTTATTCCGGCAGGTTATCCTGTTGTGCATTTGGTTGACCTTTCAAATTCCTACGCCATTTTAAATATTAAGGAAACTAGTTTAGTCAATTTCAAAAAAGATGCGGAGTTTACCGCAAAAGTTCCCGCGCTGAACAATCAGGAAATTCGATTTAGAATTTATTATGTGGCTCCGCTCGGCGATTATGCTACTTGGAATGCTACCAAATCAACAGGTGAATTTGATATCAGAACTTTTGAAATAAAAGCGAAACCGATAAATAAGAAACATTCCTTAAGGCCCGGTATGAGTATTGTGATAGATTATTAACAATTTAACAACTAAAATGAACGCATTATTGCATATCGCAAAACGAGAAGTTGGAATTCTGTTTCATTATAAAACCAATTTTATTTTTACGATAATTTTGCCTTTTGTTTCTCTGTTGTTTTTTAACACCTTGCTGCAGGACGGCGTTCCAAGAGATTTACCCATAGCTGTTGTTGATTATGACCAGTCTGCTGTTTCAAGAAATTTAATTGCCCAGTTTGATGTTACCCCCGAATTAAAAGTTGCGTATGCACCTTTAACCCAAAAAGAAGGAGAAGCATTGGTGAGAACGGGTAAAATTTATGGATTGGTAACCATTCCCAACCATTTTGAAAAGGACTTAAAACAAGGAAAACAAACAAAAGTAATCAACCAATTCAATGGAAATTTGCTTTTGCCGGGAGGACTTGAAGACAAAGCCTTTAAAAAAGTGGTCGGAACACTTTCGGCAAGTGTCAATATTCAGAAGCAACTTAAAAATGGTGTTTTAATAAAACAGGCCAAGGCAAATTTTCAGCCAATAAGCGCAAATAATCACGTGCTGTCAAATCCGTTTACTAATTATTCGTATTATTTAAACTCAGGATTTTTAACCATGTTTTTTCAAATATTTGTTATTTTAACCACAGTTTATTCTTTTGGTTCCGATTTTAAATATCATAAAGGAAAAAAATTATATAAAATAAGCAA
>DATIRG010000525.1:0-1982 GCA_035470005.1 Lutibacter sp.
AAATGGCAAAACAGAAAACTTCGAAAACAAAGCGCAGTGGCATCAAAAAGTTGATGATTTGGCTTCACAAGGATTGCGGGTTTTGGCATTTGCCTGCAAAGAATCTAAAAAAATTCCCGAATATGAAACCATGTTGCAAAAGCTCACTTTTATAGGTTTGGTCGGTTTTATTGATCCGGCCAGGGAAGATGTTAAAGCAACAATTGCCACTTATAAAAGTGCAGGAATTCGGGTAGTAATGATGACAGGCGACCATCCCGGAACTGCAAAAAAAATAGCGCAGGAAATTGGTTTGCTGGAAATTGATGCGCACAATGACAAAGTATTGGCAGGAAAGCATATTCCTGACTTGCAAAATTTGAGCGAGATTGCCAAAAACAAACTACTAAATGCAGCTGTTTTTGCAAGGGTTACGCCTAAACAAAAATTGGATTTGATAACCCTTTTTCAGCAAAACAACAATATTGTGGGAATGATTGGCGATGGCGTAAATGATGTTCCGGCACTAAAAAAAGCAGATATTGGCATTGCCATGGGAATTAGGGGAACTGAAGCAGCGCGAGAAACGGCCGATGTGATCCTTAAAGATGATAAATTTACTTCCATTGAATTGGCTATCAAACAAGGCCGTGCTATTTTTGAAAATATTCGACAGTTTGTCGTGTATCTTTTATCCAGCAATTTGGCCGAAATAATTTCAGTCGGCATCGCTGCATTACTGGCTTTGCCTTCGCCGCTGTTGCCACTGCAAATATTATTTCTGAATTTAATAACTGATATTTTCCCAGCACTAGCCTTGGGACTTGGAAAAGGCGAAGTTGATATTATGAACAAACCGCCAAGAAAGCCCGATGAGCCCATTATGACGTTGAAATTATGGAAAGCAACACTAATTTACGGTTTGTGCATCACCGCAGGCGTTCTTGGCATTACTGCTTATTCACATTTTATATTGAAACTGACGCCAAATGAAATTAACAATTTGGCATTTTTTACCCTAATTTTTGCCCAATTACTCAATGTTTTTAATATGCCAAAAAGCCATTTATCATTTTTTAAAAATGAAGTAACACTAAATCCTTGGATTTGGTACGCCATTGCAATGTCCATTTTTATAACGGCAGTGTCTTTTTTTATTCCGCCAATTGCCAAAGCACTTTCCATAATTCCTTTATCGCTTGATAAATTTGGGTTGGTTGTTTTATTTGGATTTGGCACATTGCTCCTTACCCAGATTTTCAAACGAATTGGTAGCACTGTTTAATTAATATAATTCCTTATAATTTTATTAAGCTTAAATTACTTATTTGTGTAAATTGCACCAAAATTCATAAACTGTTTTCTTTAAAAAATCCCTACAATGAAAAACCTATTTATACTTTTGTTTTTATCATCCATTTTATTGACAAGTTGCAGCAGTACCAGTGGAACCGTTAAAGGAACCGTATGCTATCCTTCGGAATATATTCCGGCGATGATTGTATATTTAAAAAATAAGGAAACCAGTAAAATATATTCTTTGGACATCGAAGAAAATCAGAAGCCTTTTAAATTCAAAAATATACCTGCCGGAAATTATATTGCATTTGCCTATACAGTTCAGGAAGATTTAACCGACGTTAACGATAAATCATCCATCACAAGTGGCGGTTATACCCACGCTGTTCCTTGCGGATTGACGGTTGAATGTAAAGACCATTCTTTACTTATTTTTAAAGTTCAAAACGGAAAAACTACAAAAAACATTCAAATTTGCGATTGGTTTGGCGCCATTATGCAGGATGAAAAATAAGTCCCGTATATGACTACTTTTTAGTGGAAATTTTAAAGTTACGTGAATAAACAATTTACAAAAATCTTTAATTTAAGTTGGCCGTTTTCTTCAAACAAATCAACAACTTAAATCAAAAAAACCATGTGTGAATTATGCAACTTTTGTCTAAAGTTGTGTAACACTTTTGTGTTTTATACTTCGCAAATTT
>DATIRG010000526.1:0-3260 GCA_035470005.1 Lutibacter sp.
GAAAAATCGGATACCGCTTTAACGGCTTTGTACAATCGCGCATCTTCGCCTTCATTTTTACATGGCCACATCCAGTTTGCAGATAAGGAAATGGAAGCCAAATCGTTTTGAAACGGAGCCCAAACAATGTTGGTCAAGTCCTCTGCAATCGCATTTTTACTTCCTGCAACAGGATCAATCAACGCACTGATTGGTGCGTGACCAATGGCGGTGGCAATGCCTTCTTTCCCATTGTAATCAAGCGCCATCACACCACAGTTGTTTAATGGCAATTGTAACGGACCGGCACATTGCTGTTTGGCAACTTTTCCGCCAACGCAACGATCCACTTTATTGGTCAGCCAGTCTTTGCAGGCCACTGCTTCAAGCTGTAATATTTTATTTAAGTAAAATTCTATATCTTCCTGATTATAAGTTATTTCACTATAATTTATTTCAACAGAAACATCGTTCATGATGGTCTTTGGCGAACTGCCAAACATATCGGTCAAAGCCAAATCCATTGGTTTTTTTCCGGTGGATTTGGATTCAAAAGTGAATCGGTCATTGTTGGTGACTTCTCCAACTTCGTAGTAAGGAGCACGTTCTCTTTCGGCAACACGTTTTAAAATTTCCGCGTTTTCTTTGCTGATAATCAATCCCATACGTTCCTGGGATTCATTCCCAATAATTTCTTTGGCAGAAAGGGTTGGGTCACCGATTGGCAATTTGTCTAAATCAATCAAACCGCCTGTTTCTTCTACCAATTCCGACAAGCAATTTAGATGTCCGCCCGCACCGTGATCGTGAATGGAAACAATCGGGTTAATATCGCTTTCAACCATTCCGCGAATGGCGTTTGCAGCTCTTTTTTGCATTTCCGGATTGGAGCGTTGCACGGCATTTAGTTCAATGCCACTGGCAAATTCACCGGTATCAGCCGATGAAACTGCGGCGCCGCCCATTCCAATTCTGTAATTGTCGCCACCAAGAATCACTATTTTATCGCCGCTTTTCGGTTTGTCTTTTAAAGCCTGGTCCACTTTTCCATAACCAATGCCACCGGCTTGCATAATCACTTTATCGTAACCCAATTTGCGATTGCTTTCCTGATGTTCAAATGTTAAGACAGAACCCGTAATTAAAGGTTGCCCGAATTTATTTCCGAAATCTGAAGCGCCATTCGATGCTTTTATTAAAATATCCAAAGGGGTTTGGTAAAGCCATTTACGTGCTTCCATGCCATTTTCCCAAGGTCTGTCTTGTGGCGATTCAAAATGCCTGTCTTGCGTTAATCGCGAATAGGAAGTCATATATACAGCCGTTCCCGCCAAAGGCAAAGAACCTTTACCGCCTGCCAGACGGTCTCTAATTTCGCCTCCTGAACCCGTTGCGGCACCGTTAAAAGGTTCAACAGTAGTAGGGAAATTATGTGTTTCGGCTTTTAATGAAATCACTGATTTAAAATTTGTTTTTTGGTAAAAATCGGGCTTGTCAGGAGTTTTGGGCGCAAATTGTTCCACAACCGGACCTTCCACAAAAGCCACATTGTCTTTATAGGCGGAAACGATTCCGTTAGGATTTGTTTCTGAAGTTTTTCTGATGAGTTTGAATAGCGAAGAAGGCATTTCTTCGCCGTCAATTATAAACGTTCCGTTGAAAATTTTATGTCGGCAATGTTCAGAATTCACCTGTGAAAATCCGAATACCTCAGAATCGGTTAATTTACGTCCGATTCGCTGGCTCATTTCATTTAAATAATCAATTTCTTCGTCGTTCAACGACAAACCTTCTTGTCGGTTATAGGCTGCAATATCTCCAATTTCCAAAATTGAGGCTGGCTCAATGTGTATGGTGAAAATTTCCTGATTTAAAGAAGCATATTTTTGGAAAATCATTGGGTCAAAGGATGCATCTTCTAACGTAGCGTTAAATTCTTCAATTCTGATGATGCCTTCAATCCCCATATTTTGGGTAATTTCAACCGCATTTGTGCTCCAGGGCGTTACCATCGCGGCACGCGGACCAATAAAAAAAGCATCGATTGATGCCTCAGCTAATTTTTCCTGGTTGCCAAAAAGCCAGTTTAATTTTTGAATGTTGGTTTGGATAAGTTCTTTTGACGTTTGTACAGCGTATATTTTACTGTTTTTGTTTCCAAAGAATTGAATCATAAATTGATTTTTTTGTATGTTAGGATGCGCAAATTTAATTAAAAAAACATTAAAAATTAGCCAAATAGCCGATTCGAGATTATTTATTATTCATTTTAATTCGATTTGCGTTAGCGATAGCAGCGGCATCCTTTTTTGAAATGCAATGTAAAAAAAGATATAGCGGATAGCGCGACCTGCAAGGGAACGCCCGTCGAAAAGGCTGGCAGACCCAAACAATTTAATAATTAAACACCAAAGTTAATTATTTAACAAAACGTTGAAGTTTGTAAATATTTTTGCAAATATGGGTTTGGGTATGAAACATTTTTCTATATTTGCCAAAGAATAACAAAAAGAACAATGAATTTTACACAAAACCATCATCATCATTTTCATAATCGCACTCAGGTGAGTTGAAAATGTAATGTGTAAAAATTAAACATATATTTAAAACCCGTTTGAGTTCATCAAGCGGGTTTTTTCATTAAAATCCTTTGATTTACTCAAACACAGCAACAAAAAATAACATGAGTAAATTAAAAATCGCAGTTCAGAAAGCAGGAAGATTAAACGAAGATTCGCTTCAACTTCTAAAAGATTGTGGCATTTCCATCGATAACGGAAAAGACCAACTAAAAGCATCAGCAAGTAATTTTCCTTTGGAAGTTTTATATTTGAGAAATGGCGATATTCCGCAATATTTAAAAGATGGAGTGGTTGATATCGCGATTATTGGCGACAATGTGCTGATTGAAAAGGGAAACGGCATTAAAGTTATTGAACGACTCGGATTTTCAAAATGCCGTGTTTCTTTGGCGGTTCCAAAAGGCGTAAATTACAAAAATATCAACGATTTGGATGGTATGCGCATCGCCACTTCTTATCCGAATACTGTAAAAGAATACTTCAAGAAGTTTAATTTAACTCCTGATATTCATATTATTAGCGGATCCGTAGAAATTGCGCCAAGCATCGGTTTGGCAGATGCCATTTGCGATATTGTTTCAAGCGGAAGCACCTTGTTTAAAAATAATTTAAAGGAAGTTGAAGTAATGTTAAACAGCGAAGCTGTGTTGGCGGTATCGCCAAGTATTTCTTCGGAAAGCCAGTTGGTGCTGGACAAAC
>DATIRG010000527.1:0-3515 GCA_035470005.1 Lutibacter sp.
CTGATACCATTTTAGTTATTATGAATATTTTAGTTGGAAAATCAATTGATTTTATCTTGAATCCACTAATATGAATATCGAGATAATTTGAATTATCAACAAATAAAATATATGGAATAACTAACAAAACTATAGGAATAAAAGGTATTGATAATATCCAAAATAGGTCAACAATGGTTTTTAAAATATTAAGCTTTTTCATAATAAATTTATTTATGAAACGAATATATGAATTAATTATCGTTAAACAATAATTAATTGCCTTTTTTAGACAATAAATTAATTTTCTTCTAAATAAAAACTGCTGTTATTCTATTGAATCTTGTCAAAATTTAACCAACTTGCAAATTCAAATTTTAAAGATGAACTATTTTAAAAATTTTTGGAAAACGTACGCGCCTTATTTAACCGATGTTTGGCAGTATTTAATCATTATCGTTATTTTTATAATCGCCGGCATTGTTTATTTAATCATCAATTAAGTTTAAAGCGAAATTCGCGGCAATTGTAGCAAAACTCCTTCTAGTTCCTGCGTTTCCTTACTACTATTCTTACCTATTAGTAAATGGGTGTTTGGAGGATTCATTATTTGAAAGCCATGCTTCCTTTGTCAACTTGTACACATAATTTAACTTGGGCTGTTCCCCAAAATAAGTTACTTCTTGTTCATCAATTTTTGTAACACCCAAACGGTTAATAGCAATTTGAGAGCGAAAGTTTGTGGCTCCGATATGAAAATAAACGTTTGAAACAAATTGAAAAATATAATTCAACATTAAAATTTTAACGGAATGATTAAACCCTTTTCCCCAACAATGTGTGGCATAAAACGTATATCCAATAAGAATGCTGTTATCTCGTTCTTCAAAATCATAAAATCGAGTGCAACCAATGATACTGCCGTTAGTTTTGTCCAAAATTTTAAATGCTCCTTTACTTTGCATGGCGCCATCAAAAAAAACTTTGAATGCATCTTTCTTCCAACGGTCTTTGTTAGGGTGCTGTTCCCAAATTTTTGGATCTGATGCTACGGTGTACAAAGCATCAAAGTCTTGCTCCTGTAATGCGCAAAGAACTGCTTTTTCATTCTCTAATGTAGGTTGAATATTTAAGTCCATGTTAATTTTATTAATGGTTTTTTATACTGTGTATTACTGTATCTATTTGCAAGCAAATCTTTATAATCAATGTTATCCTTTTTTAATCCTCATTAAAAAACCCAAAAGAAGGTTCTTTTGGGTTTTTATTTAAAAATTAAAGCTTGATTTATATTAAACAGATGCCGCTAAATATTCGCGATTTAAACGGGCAATATTTTCAATAGAAATTCCTTTTGGACATTCAATTTCACAGGCTCCTGTATTGGTACAATTTCCAAATCCCTCCAAATCCATTTGCATCACCATGTTTTTAACACGGTCTTTTGCTTCTATTTTTCCTTGTGGCAACAAAGCATACTGTGATACTTTAGCCGCAACAAATAACATAGCGCTTGAGTTTTTACAACTGGCAACGCAGGCTCCGCAACCAATACAAGAAGCAGCATCCATGGATAAATCTGCATTTTGTTTTGAAATTGGAATTGAATTTGCATCTTGTGTATTTCCCGATGTGTTTACCGAAATATAACCTCCAGCTTGTTGTATGCGCTCAAAAGCCATACGATCAACCACTAAATCTTTAATTACCGGAAAAGCATTTGCCCTAAAAGGTTCTATAAAAATAGTATCGCCATCTTTAAACATACGCATGTGCAATTGACAAGTTGTAATGCCTCTGTCCGGTCCGTGCGCTTCTCCATTAATTTGCAACGAACACATTCCGCAAATACCTTCTCTGCAGTCGTGATCAAAAGCGATCGGTTCTTCATCTTTCGCAACCAGACTTTCATTTAAAACGTCCATCATTTCCAAAAATGACATATGTTCTGAAATATCAGTTACTTTATATTCAACCATTCGACCTTTGTCTTGTGGTCCTTTTTGTCTCCAAATTTTTAACGTTAAATTCATAATGTCTTCTTATTTGTATGAACGAGTTTTTAATTCGATATCTTTAAATTGTAATTCTTCTTTATGCAAAATAGCTTCACTAGGTTTTCCTGTATATTCCCAAGCGGCAACATAAGCGAAATTAACATCGTCTCTTTTTGCTTCACCGTCATCCGTAATATGTTCTTCACGGAAATGGCCTCCACAAGATTCTTCACGTTCCAAAGCATCTTTTGCAAACAATTCACCCAATTCTAAGAAATCGGCAACCCTGCCAGCTTTTTCAAGCTCTTGGTTAAATTCGTTTAAACTTCCCGGAACTTTTACGTTTTTCCAGAAGTCTTCCCTAATTTCCTGAATCTCAGCAATGGCTTCTTTTAGCCCTTTTTCATTTCGGGCCATTCCAACTTTATTCCACATTACCAAACCAAGTTTTTTGTGGTAATAATCTACGGTGTTTGTTCCTTTATTGTTGATAAAGAAATCTAACTGATCCTTAACTGATTTTTCAGCTTCATCAAACTCTGGCGCATCTGTTTTTATTTTTCCGGTTCTGATATCATCAGCCAAATAATCACCAATAGTATAAGGCAATACAAAATAACCATCAGCCAATCCTTGCATTAAGGCAGAAGCACCCAATCTGTTAGCGCCGTGATCAGAGAAATTTGCTTCTCCAATACAGTATAAACCAGGAACGGTAGTCATTAAATTATAATCAACCCAAACGCCGCCCATTGTGTAATGGGTTGCAGGATAAATCATCATTGGTGTTTTGTATGGATTTTCATCAATGATTTTCTCATACATCTGGAATAAGTTTCCGTATTTTTCTTCAATAACAGCTTCACCTAATTGTGTAATTTTCTCAGTTGTAGGATTGGTTATGTTATGTATTTTAGCTTGTTCAGTTCCATAACGTTTTATCGCTGCGGCAAAATCCAAATAAACAGCTTCGCCTGTGGCATTTACGCCAAAACCGGCATCGCAACGTTCTTTTGCCGCTCTTGAAGCCACATCACGAGGCACCAAGTTACCAAATGCAGGATATCTTCTTTCCAAGAAATAATCTCTGTTTTCTTCAGCAATTTGAATTGGTTTTAATTTCTTTTGTTGAATGGCTTTTGCATCTTCTAATTTTGCAGGAACCCAAATTCGGCCATCATTTCGCAATGATTCAGACATCAACGTTAATTTTGACTGATAATCACCCGATCTTGGAATACAAGTTGGATGAATTTGCGTGAAACAAGGATTTGCGAAAAAAGCGCCTTTTTTATGAATTTTCCAGGCAGCGGTTGCGTTAGATCCCATTGCGTTGGTTGATAAGAAATAAACATTTCCGTAACCACCGGTTGCAATAACAACTGCGTGGGCAGAATGACGTTCAATTTCTCCGGTAATTAAGTTACGGGCTATAATGCCTCTTGCTTTTCCGTCAATTTTCACCACGTCAAGCATTTCATGGCGGTTGAACATTTCTATTTTTCCGCGGGCAATTTGGCGATTCATTGCTGAATAAGC
>DATIRG010000528.1:0-1578 GCA_035470005.1 Lutibacter sp.
TTTGGGATTTCTCGCTGAGGTGTAATATACAAAAAAACAGGAGGCGTTGTCTACCAGAGATGTAACAAAAGATACGACAAATGTAACATTTTGGGGTGAAAAAAGTGGGGAAAGTGACTCAAGTGAACTAAAGTACTTAAAATGAATTTTTAAAATTATAAATTTAATCAATAGTGTTCGGCACAGCTTTTGTTACTAAAAGAAACCTCCATGAGTATAACGAGTATAAATATTTGTCAATAAAAATAAGGAGTTATACCTCATGGATGTACTCATTAATAATTCTAATAATACCATCTTATTTCATGAAATTAACAAGCCATTAAAAAATTTATTAAATAATCCAGACTATTTACCTGAACATGATTCAGCGAAGAAATTGACTTTTAAATATTTCGTAAATCTGCTATTATATTTCTATTTCTCGGGACTTGATTCACTTCGTTCTTTGATAACCGATCTGAAAACAAAGGATGTTTCCCAAATCGGGCTGTTTTTAGTTGGTTTAAGTACCATCCACGATGCCTTTTGTCGCTATCAAACCAGCTTATTTCAACATCTCTACTTGGCATTGCTAAAAGTCGTTCCTGTCCGCATTATTGAAGAATTCCAGGAACTGGGCCCGATTGTATTTGTGGATGGTTCAATTTTCCCCATCGCCATCTCGGCGATTTGGGCTGAATATAAAACGCACTGTAATGCGGTAAAATTGCATCTGGGTTTTTCGTTAAACGACATGCTCACCAGTTGCTTTTTAGTCACCGCTGCCAGTTATGATGAACGAAAGGCGCTGGCACAACTCATTGAAATCGGCGTTACCTACATCGCCGATCGTGGCTACCTTTCTTTTGAGTTGTTCAAAACCATCAACGACAAACCCGCTTACTTTATTATCAGAGTTAGAAAGCGACTCCACTATGAGATTGAACAACAGCTCGCCGTCCAACTGATTGATGCGGTGAAAGCCATATTGTTTCACGTCACTGATGAACTGGTGCGGTTTAACAGTGACTCCCATGGCAGAACTTATCGTCGCATCAGTTTTCGAACCCGTCAAACCCTGTTTATTTTGGTGACCAATCGGTTGGATTTAACCACCTTTGAGATTATTCGCCTGTATGCCTTTCGCTGGCAAATTGAACTATTTTTTCGCTATTTTAAAAGAACATTAAAAGCAATTCATTTACTCAATATAAATGAAAATGGGGTGACTATTCAATTTTATATGGTATTGATCGCCCATCTGTTGGCATTACGCTATAAGCAACAACAACTACAATTATGTCTATTTAAAAAAACAGAGTTAGCAAAGTTATGCTCAAAAAATAGTTTCGCCTCTACCGAAGATTTTATTGAATCGCTTGGAAAATCGATACCCATAAATTTTAAAATCAAAAAACAAGAATGGAATGCTATCAAAAATTCTTTACTTAAATGCGTCCAATTAACATTTGATTTCCTTTAACTAAAATCGTGCCGAACACTATTGAATTAACGCATTAAAATGAGCTTCTTCGTCTGTACAAATTCCCCCGCTTCCAGCCGATACAAATACACCCCACTCGCCAATCCCCTGGC
>DATIRG010000529.1:0-4319 GCA_035470005.1 Lutibacter sp.
TCAGATGGTTGGGAGGAACGCCTATTGAAAGAAGTACCAGCAATAACAAGGTTGAAGCCATTGTCAACATCTTTAATTCTCAGGAAAATTTCATTTTAACAATGTCGCCCGAAGGCACCAGAAAAAAGACAGAAGTCTGGAAAACAGGATTTTATTATATTGCAAAAGGTGCAAATGTACCTATTGTGATGATTTCTTTTGATTTTAAAAACAAAGAAATTAAAGTCGCTGAACCTTACTATTTAACTGATAATATGGAAAACGACTTTAAATTCTTTCATAAATTTTATGAAGGCGTTCAGGGTAAAATTCCCGGAAACTTTTAACCTTTATAAAAAGGCAATTTCACCACTGTGGCAGGAATTGCTTTATTTCTGATTTGTATAAAAATTTGTGAACCAAGTTTGGCATGGGCTGTTTTCACGTAACCCATTCCAATGCCTTTTTTAATAGACGGACTCATAGTTCCCGATGTTACAACGCCAATATTTTCGCCTTCTTCATTCACTATTTCGTAATCGTGGCGCGGAACCGCTTTTTCCACAACTTCAAAAGCAACCAATTTTTTTGAAACACCTTCTTCTTTTTGTTTTTTCAACGCTTCAGAATTAGTGAAGTTTTTTGTGAATTTTGTAATCCATCCCAAACCGGCTTCAATAGGCGAGGTGGTGTCATTAATATCGTTTCCGTACAAACAGAAACCCATTTCTAAACGCAAGGTATCGCGGGCAGCCAAACCAATTGGTTTAATTCCGAATTTTTCACCTGCTTTAAAAACAGCGTTCCAAACATGTTCGGCATCTTTGTTTTTCATATAAATTTCAAATCCGCCAGAACCTGTATAACCAGTAGCAGATATAATTACATCTTCAATTCCGGCAAAAGTGCCAATTTTAACCGTGTAATATGCCATAGCAGATATATCAATATCAGTCAAAGATTTCAACGCTTGTGCAGCTTTCGGACCTTGAACGGCCAGTAAAGACAAGTCATCAGAAACATTGGTCATATCAACACCCAAATCGTTGTGCGAATAAATCCAATTCCAGTCTTTTTCAATATTTGAAGCATTCACCACCAAGAAATAATGATCTTCAGTGATTCTGTAAACCAATAAATCGTCAACAATACCGCCATCATTATTTGGCAAACAACTGTATTGAATTTTTCCGTCAACCAATACAGAAGCATCGTTTGAGGTCACTTTTTGAATCAACGCCAAGGCATTTTTTCCTTTTAAGTGAAATTCTCCCATGTGAGAAACATCAAAAACACCCACGCCATTTCTAACAGTTTCGTGTTCTATATTAATTCCTTCATATTGTACAGGCATCATATAGCCTGCAAACGGCACCATTTTAGCACCTAATGACTCGTGAATATGAGTTAAAGCAGTATTTTTCATTTAAAATTGTTTTGTTTCGCTAAAATACGAATTATTCAAGAATAGCATTGGTATTAATTTACCTTTTTAAGATTGTATCTTTTAATGCTTCAGCATATTCTGGGCCTGCCCTCATTTTTGGTGGGCGTTCCCGCCGAAAAGGCGGTCGGGTTTTCCGTTCCAAACTTTTTTCGCTGTAAAAGCGTAAAAAGGTTTTCCCCTTCAACCCCTAGCGCAGCTTTAAAAAATAATTAAAATTTTAACTTTTAACTTTTAACATTTCAACTTATAACAGTAAAGTGTTTACTATTTATTTTATATTTGGATTTATTAAACAACAACATCTTATTATGAAATTCTTCCATATAAAAGCAGTCTTCTTTTTTTTCGTTTTTTCAACTGGCTTTGCCCAACAAAATGATACGCCACAAGATTTTTTAAAAAAAGAATTTCATTCAGAAAGGCGAGCGCAGCTTCGGGCTAAATTGCCCAATAACAGTGTTGCTGTATTTTTTGCAAATCCGGTAAGAAACAGAGCAAACGATGTTGAATATGTGTATCATCAGGATCCGAATTTTTATTATTTAACGGGATATAAGGAACCAAATGCCTTGGTTTTTATTTTTAAGGAAAATCAGACCATTGGAAACAAGACTTTTAACGAAGTAATTTTCGTCCAGGAACGCAATGAACGTTCAGAAATGTGGAACGGAAAACGTTTGGGTGTTGCAGGTGCGCAGGATGAACTGGGATTCAGGGTTGCTTTTAACGGCGGTGAATTTAAAAGTTACGACATCAATTTTTCCAAATTTGACAAAATTTTGTTCGAAAACTTTAAAAATGATGTCAGGGATACCGATGAAACTGCCGATTTATATGATTTGATCAAAACTTTTAAAGTGAAAGTTTCTTTTGATTTGCTTCATTTAAACAATCCGAGCAACGACAAATTGTACAATGAAACCAAAAAAAGAATCGATACAGAAACGCTCAAGAAATTAATGGCTTCTATGCGGGAAATAAAAACAAAAGAGGAATTGGTATTGCTGAAAAAAGCGGTGGATATATCAGCCATCGGGCAATTGGAAATGATGAAAGCCATGCATCCAAATATGTCTGAAACCGAAGCGCAGGGCGTTCACGAGTTTGTATACAAAAAATATGGTGCCGAATACGAAGGCTACCCGTCCATTGTTGGTGCCGGAAATAACGGCTGTATTTTACATTATGTTGAAAACAATAAAACAAACATTGGTGATAACAATTTGATTTTAATGGATTTAGGCGCTGAATATCACGGATATACAGCCGATGTTACACGCACAATTCCAACCAACGGAAAATTCTCCACCGAACAAAAATTAATTTACGATTTGGTTTATGAAGCTCAGGAAGCAGGAATTGCGGCCTACAAAATTGGAGAAGATATGGGAGAACCAAATCAAATTGCAAGAAAAATTATCAATAAAGGGCTTGCAGAATTGGGCATCATCGCCAATGAAAACAGCAGACACAATTATTTTCCACATGGCACTTCACATCACATAGGTTTGGATGTTCATGATCCGGGAAATTATGGGAATTTTGAAGAAAATATGGTGGTTACTATGGAACCGGGAATTTATATCCCAATAGGAAGTGACTGTGATGAAAAATGGTGGGGAATTGGCGTGCGCATTGAAGATGATATTTTGATCACCAAAAACGGTCCGGTAAATTTATCAGCTTTCGCGCCTCGTAAATCCGAAGAAATTGAAGCAGCCATGCAGTTGCCAAGTGTTTTAAGTGATTTTGTGCTTCCAAAATTGGATTAAAATTTTAATTCTTATAAAAGATTTAAATTTAAAAAGAAGTAATGCTTCACCTAAAATAATGTAGTTTCAATTGTAATTAAAGTTACATTAATTGGCTATTTATCATAAAATATTGCTAATTTTTAAGTTAAAACCAATTTGGAAACATTCAATTTATCAGTTTTATAAAAAAATTAAAAAAATAACAGTATATTTATAACTGAAATTTCACTAATCATACCCACTATGAAAAACAACATAAAATATTCCGTTACCTTAAGTTTTGAAGAAATTAAATTGCCGCCGTTTGAAGAAATTCTGGTGCTTGGAAAAAATTCTCCACACGGCAAAGCAGGGATTTCTAAATCTTTCGATCTTTTGATTCCAAATGGTTTTGAAATCATTGATTCTAACCACGGCAATGTGGACTGCGTATTTGTCAATAAGCGAATTTTGGCCAAAATGCCAAAAGAAAAAATATTGAGAATATTAGAGGCCAATGTATTTCCTTATGTTTCAGAAAGGGAAATTATAAAAGTTGATTTCAAAGTTAACATATCATTTACTGTTGTTGAAGAACAATAATCATGAAAATATCGCATTTCATAAGAAGGGATTTTCTAACCGTAAATCCATATTCAGGTATAAATGCTATTAAGAATCAGGTATTAGAGCATTTAGCCATTGTTGTCCAAGATGATGAAGAGGAATTTTATGGCGTTTTAACAACCAATGATATTGCCCACAATCCAAAAACCCTAATTATTGACTGTCTTACCATTAAAGAATTAATTGATGGTGAACTTTCTGTTGAAGAGGTACTTCATAAAATGGATACTGCTAAAACAGATGTGCTTCCTGTTGGTGAAAATGGCAAGTTTGTTGGTTTAGTGTTCAAAAATGAATTGTACAAATACATTTCCGATTATAATTTGGAACTGGAAAACACAATAATGGCAAGAACCAAAGAGCTTGAAGCAGCCATTGCCACAAAAGATTTGGTTTTTTCCATCATAGCACACGATTTAAAAAGTCCTTTTAATTCAATTTTGGGTTTTACGGAACTTTTGAAAAATAAAATTAGAAACCTCGATGTCGAAACGTCGGAAAAATTGATTTCCGGGATGTATTTTCAGGCAAGG
>DATIRG010000530.1:0-1899 GCA_035470005.1 Lutibacter sp.
AAATAAAGGTTTAAGAGCTTTGTTTTCGAAAGAACCCTACAATTTAGAGAAAGCTGTTCGCTTTGTTAAATATGAAAATAAATTAAAAAAACTTCAGGTTGAATTGATCCGTTTGCAAACTTGGGCTATTGAAGAAAATGAACGAATTATGATTATTTTCGAAGGAAGGGATGTTGCCGGAAAAGGCGGTGCCATAAGACGTGCAACAGAACGGATGAATCCGCGGCATTATCGCATTGTGGCTTTGCCTAAACCAACTGAAGATGAGCGAACTCAATGGTATTTTCAGCGATATGTTATTCAATTTCCAAAAGCCGGTGAAATCATTTTTTTCGACAGAAGTTGGTACAACAGGGCAGTGGTTGCCCCGGTAAACGATTTTTGTACCCAACAAGAGTATGAAATTTTTATGAATCAGGTAAATGAATTTGAGCGAATGATTACAGAATCGGGCATTCATTTGGTAAAAATTTATATGTCCATTTCCAAAAAGGAGCAAGCAAAACGTTTTGAGGATTTAAAAAGCGACCCATTAAAGCAGTGGAAAATAACGCCGGTTGATGAAAGAGCCCAGGAGTTATGGGATGTTTATACCTATTATAAAAATAAAATGTTTGCAAAAACAAAAGAAGGCGTAGTTGGATGGAAAATAATTAAAGCGAATAAAAAAACGTATGCCAGGGTAGTGGCCATTAACCATATATTAAGCAGTATCCCTTATGATAAAAAGCGGGAAATTTAACAGTTAAATTTCTTCTCCTTCAATAAAAACTTTATCAATATGTTGGTTTCCAAATGAGTATGGAATAAATCCATAACTTGGAATTTGTTTGGTAATGATAAAATTAGCCTTTTTTCCTTTACAAATGCTACCATGGGTTTTTTCCAATCCCATCGCATAAGCGCCATTAATTGTTGCGGCGTTGATGGCTTCTTCAGGAGTCATTTTCATTTTAATGCAAGCGGTTGAAATAACAAAATTCATATTGCCTGATGGCGTTGAGCCCGGATTGTAATCGGTAGCCAGTGCCAATGGCAAACCAGCGTCAATTATTTTTCTTGCCGGTGTGTACGGAATGCTTAAATAATAAGAACATGACGGCAAAGCAACCGGCATGGTATCGGTGTTTTTCAAAACTTCAATATCTTCATCCCGCATCAATTCCAAATGGTCAACGGAAAGAGCTTTGTGTTTTACGCCAACCTGAACACCGCCAATAGCCGTAAACTGATTCACGTGAATTTTTGGAATCAGTCCGTATGTTGCGCCGGCTTCCAAAATTCGGTTGGTTTCATCAACAGAGAAATACCCCGTTTCGCAAAAAACATCAATATATTCCGCTAAATTTTCTGCGGCTACAGTGGGTAAAATTTCATCAATCACCTTATTTATATACCCGTTTTTATTATTTTTAAATTCTGAAGGTAATGCGTGAGCGGCTAAAAAAGTCGATTTTATGGTAATTGGATAATTTTCATCCAACTTTTTTATAACGCGTAACATTTTTAATTCGGCATCTTTTGTAAGGCCATAACCCGATTTAATTTCAACAGCGCCCGTTCCCAATTTCATAATTTCCTCTATACGTTTTGCAGATTGTTGGTATAAATCTTCTTCGGATGTTTGTTGTAATTTTATGGCTGAATTTAAAATTCCGCCGCCATTATTCGCAATTTCTTCATAAGAAAGCCCATGAATTCTGTCTATAAATTCTTGTTCCCTGTTTCCTGCATAAACTATATGCGTATGGCTGTCGCACCAAGTTGGAAGCACTATTTTTCCAATGGCATCAATATTTTTTTCAGCGATAATAAATGGTAAGTTTTCCATTTTGCCAAAATCTTTGATCACATCATTTTCAATCAGCAAAAAGGCATTTTTAATGGTTGGAAGAATTT
>DATIRG010000531.1:0-3769 GCA_035470005.1 Lutibacter sp.
TTGTTAAAATACCTGAACCCCAAAAAAACAGTTGCAAAAAAATTTGTAATATTGTAACTGAACTATTTTTTAATTTTTATTTGTTGAAATTCTTCGAAAAAACCTTACTAATATTTATTTTCTTGGCCGCTTTTATGGTGAATGCCCAAGAATTGCCGCCTGTTGAAAATTATGCGCCGGAAATTTACGGTGCAGAAAATCAAAATTGGTCCATTTCACAAGCTGTAGACAATTATATTTATGTTGCAAACAGCAGCGGATTGTTACAATTTAATGGTGCTAAATGGAAATTGTATCCTACACCCAACAAATCAACTATGCGATCAGTAAACGTGATTGGCGACAGAATTTACACCGGTTGCTACATGGAATTTGGGTATTGGGAGAAAAATGATTTTGGAAATTTGATTTACTTTTCACTGAGTAAAAAACTGAAAGAGCCTTTGCTTGAGGAAGAATTTTGGAATATTGTGAAATTTGACAATTGGGTGTTGTTTCAATCTTTGCATCGAATTTATATTTACAACACGGTTGATGAATCCTTTAATAGCATTAATTCTAAAACCAACCTGCCAAAAGTATTTAAAGTTGACGAAAGTATTTATTTTCAAAAAATGAATGATGGCGTTTACAAAATTGAAAACGGAAATCCGGTATTGATTTCGAACCATCCGATATTGCAAAATAATATTTTAGTTAATATTTTTTCTGTAAACAAAAAAATTCTGATGCAGACCCAGGAAAAAGGATTTTATTTTTTTGAAGATGAAAAGCTTTTAAGTTGGGATTTTCCTTTAAATGATGAAATTTCATCTATGAGCGTTTACAGCAGTTTGCAATTGGCGGACGGAAGTTTTATTTTGGGAACCATTTCTAACGGAATTTATCATCTTGACACTAACGGAAATCTTCTAAACAATATCAATCAGAAAAATGGTTTAAACAATAACACCGTTTTATCAATGTTTGAAGATCGCGACCACAATGTTTGGCTGGGTTTGGACAACGGCATCAGTGTTATTAATTTTAATTCACCTTTTAGTATATATGATGATCTTTATGGTAAATTGGGAACTGTTTACGCTTCAGTAATTTTTAATGATAACCTTTATTTGGGCACCAACCAGGGATTATTTTATAAAAACATCAATTCCAGAGACGATTTTAAATTTATTAAAGGCACTAACGGCCAGGTTTGGTGTTTAAAAGTAATTGATAACACGCTTTTTTGCGGACATAATAACGGTACTTTTATTATCGATGACAACAATGCGAACCTCATTTCTGATAAAATGGGCACATGGGACATCAAATACTTTAATAACAATAAAAATTTGTTGTTGCAGGGAAATTATGACGGTCTTTTTGTTTTAGAAAAAACCAATAATATTTGGAAAATAAGAAATAAGATTGAAGGGTTCGATATTTCGAGCAGGCATTTTGAATTAATTGACAAAAACCAATTATTTGTGAGTCACGAACACAAAGGTGTTTTTAAATTAAAAATAAATGATGACTTTACAAAAGTTTTACAGTATTCTGCTGAAAAGAGTGTCCGAAAAGGACTAAAATCCAGTTTGATAAAATACAATAATGATATTATTTATACTGTAAAGGAGGGCATTTATAAGTATAATTATAAAAATGAAAAATTTATTAAAGATTCATTAATGTCTGCTAATTTTTTGGCTGACGATAATTATTTTTCAGGGAATCTGGTTGTTGATCCCAAAACCAATACACTTTGGGGATTTACGAATAAAAATATCGTTTATTTTACACCGGGTAAATTAAATAAAGTTCCCAAAACCTATAAAATTTATTTGCCGGCATCACTAAGAAGAGGCATTGCCGGATTAGAATGCATGACCAATCTCACTGGCCGCCAGTATTTGTTTGGAACATCCAGAGGTTATATTCTTTTAAATTTAGATAAAATAGATATTGAAAAACCATTTAAAATAGGGATTTCTTCTATTGAAAAAAGTATCTTAAACGCCCAAAGCACTCCGGTATCATTAGAAAATAACAATACTTTTAAATATAGAAACAACAATTTGGTTTTTACGTTCAGTGTTCCCGAATTTGAAAAATATGCCGAGGTAAATTATCAATATCAATTAGAAGGAATGTATGATGAATGGAGCAATTGGTCTACAAGTTCTGAAGTTTCATTTAAAAATTTACCTGCCGGAAATTACACTTTCAATGTGAGAGCAAAAATAGGCAATGTGCTTTCAGGCAATGTGGCATCCTATTCTTTTAGAATTGACAGGCCATGGTTGCTATCAACGCCAATGCTTTTAATCTATTTAATATTGTTTAGCGCACTCCTATTTTTAATCCATAACCTTTACAAAAATTATTACGCCAAACAAAAACAAAAGTTAATTGAAAGAAAACAGCGCGATTTTGCCTTGTCACAACTGGAAAATGAAAAAGTAATTATGCGGTTGAAAAATGAAAAATTACAGGGTGAAATTTTTAGCAAAACACGAGAACTTTCTGTCTCAACCATGAACATCATTAACAAAAATGAACTCTTAAGAACCATTAAAGATGAGTTGACCTTGGTTAAAGATGAAACCAATATAAAACCTGTAATTAAAATCATCAATAAAAATATTGCCAACACCAGTGATTGGGAATTGTTTCAGGAAGCTTTTAACAATGCCGACAGCGACTTTTTAAAGAAAGTAAAATCATTGCATCCTTCCTTAAGTCCAAATGATTTACGCTTGTGTGCTTATTTACGTTTAAACCTTTCATCTAAAGAAATTGCACCTTTATTAAACATTTCTGTGAGGAGTGTAGAGATTAAAAGATATCGTTTGCGTAAAAAAATGGACTTACCGCACGAAGATAGTCTTGTAGCGTATATTTTAAATATATAGTTTACTGCAACAAATGTTAAAAAAACTACAACATTACCACAACATTTAAACAACTATAAGGTTATCGTAAGTTAATTTTATACATTTTATTAACTTTATTTTAACTATTTAGAAACACTTTTTTTCTAGTGACTGCTTAAGGGAAAACGGCCCGTGGCTATTCTTAAACCTGCTTTGTTTTAACTAAAATCCGACCTGTATATTTTTTGTATAGGTGGGTTTTTAATTTTCATTTGGTTATACGGCTATCTTTATAAAAACTTAAATTAATCAATAATATATGAAATCATTAATCTTAACATTTATTCTCAGTTTTGCAGGAATTATCGCTTCCGCTCAAAACTATGAAGTAAAAGGAGTTGTAGTTGATGCAAGTGGTTCACCCCTGCCGGGCGTGTCCATTATTGTTAAAAACACAACAAAAGGAGCGTCAACAGATTTTGACGGGAACTTTACAATATCCAATGTTCAAAAAGGCGAATCTTTAGTTTTCTCCTTTATTGGTTACGTCACTAAAGAATTTTTAGTGAATAATGCCAATTTTATCAATGTAACACTTTCTGAAGACACACAAAGTTTAGAGGAAGTTGTTGTTGTTGGGTACGGAACCCAGAAAAAAAGAGAAGTTACTGGTGCTGTTGCCGTTGTTGACAATGCAACTTTAGAGACTTTGAAACCTGTAAAAATTGAACAGGCCTTACAAGGTACTGTTTCAGGTGTTAACGTTACAACAACATCAGGCTCACCAGGAGCAGCAATTGATATTCGTATTCGTGGTATCGCAACCAATGGTGACAACAGGCCGCTTACCATTATTGATGGGTATGTTGGTGAACTTGGATTGTTAAATCCAAATGATGTGGAAAGTATTACCG
>DATIRG010000532.1:0-1550 GCA_035470005.1 Lutibacter sp.
ATTTATCTTCTTGCATTTAGTATCTTAATTTTTTAGCAGCGCATTTCAAAAATCCTATTTTATATTCCCCCTTTGGGGGTTAGGGGGCTTACCAAATCAGCAATGGCCTTGATATGTGCCGGTGTTGTGCCGCAGCAACCGCCAATGATCCGCACCAGATGTTTGTCCAGATAGGTTTTAATCTGAGCTGCCATTTGTTCGGGTGTTTCATAATATTCCCCGAAAGCGTTCGCCAATCCGGCGTTTTGATGCGCGGAAACCGGCAGGTTCGATTTTCTTGCCAGCACTTCCAAATGCGGCGTTAACTGGCTGGCGCCCAAAGCACAATTAAAGCCGATAGACAATAATGGAATGTGCGACACCGAAATCAAAAATGCTTCGGCTGTTTGTCCGGACAAAGTCCTGCCGCTGGCGTCGGTGATGGTGCCGCTTAACATAATGGGCACATCGAGATTTCTTTCTTCTTTCACTTCTTCAATGGCAAACAAGGCCGCTTTTGCATTGAGCGTGTCAAACACGGTTTCCACCAATAAAACATCCACGCCGCCATCGAGCAACGCTTCAGTTTGTTGTTTGTAGGCCAACTTTAAATCGTTAAAAGTGACTGCCCTAAATCCGGGATCGTTTACTTTGGGCGACATGCTGGCGGTTTTATTTGTGGGTCCGATAGATCCTGCCACGAATCTCGGCTTATTAGGATTTTTAGCAGTAAATTCATCGGCAACTTCCCTGGCTATTTTTGCCGACTGGTAATTGATATCGTACACATAAGCCTCCATTTCATAATCGGCCATGGCAATGCTGGTGCTCGAAAAAGTATTGGTTTCGATAATGTCGGCGCCCGCTTCCAGGTATTTTCGGTGAATTTCCTTGATGGCCTGTGGCTGGGTGATGGAAAGCATATCGTTATTTCCTTTTACGGAAACGTGAAAATCCTTGAATTGCTCACCCCTGTAATCTTCTTCCGAAAAACGGTATTGCTGAATCATGGTTCCCATAGCACCATCAAGCACCAATATTCTTTTTTGTATTTCTTCTTTTATGTTCCCCATTGTTGATGGTTATTATTTTAAATGTTGAATGATGAATGTTGAATTCAAAACGCGTTAGGGATTACAGCGATATCCTTTTTGAAAAAAAGATATAGCGAAAAGCCCGACCCAAAGGGTAACGCCAACCAAAAAGGCAGGCAGGCCCAAAAAATTATTAAAAAATGCATGAAGAATTCTGGAAAAGTCTCTTCGTTATCTATCCAAAATATTTTGGTAGAATGTAGCACCTTCTTTATGAATAAAGGGTTGCTAAGGCTTCAACGGGTCTAATCCCTCTGCCTTTCTTAATAACTGCGATCACTGTGTTTATGAACTTGGCTGCAAATTAACGCAATAAGGCGCTGAATTACAAACGAAACGGGTAATTTTTTATTTAATTAACAAGGATTTGGTCAATTCGTTTAAGGCGGTCACTTTTTCTGAAAAGGTGCCGCCGGTGGAAAACTATTTTTACAAGATGATGCTAATTCCTTTTTTAAATTTAAATTTTTAAAGCCC
>DATIRG010000533.1:0-5361 GCA_035470005.1 Lutibacter sp.
GACATGATTTAATGGTGCTCACGGAAACATATTTGAATTACAAACCCATTAATTTAGATGCGTTTGTTGGCAAAAAAGGAAAAAACCAAATTTCCGTTCGTGAAATTGACCTTAAAAAACAAACGGAATACGCTGTTGAAAATGCTGATGTTACGTTTCAGCTTAAAGATTTTTTTGAAAAAGAATTGAACGAATTAAACCTTACCAAATTATTTAACGAAATCGAAATGCCATTGCTTCGCGTTTTGGCCGCTATGGAATTGGAAGGCATAAAAATGGATGCAAGCTATTTAAATTCTTTGTCGGAAAAATTAACGGAAGACATTCACCAGCTAGAAACTGCCATATACAAAGAAGCGGACATCGAGTTTAATTTGGCTTCCCCTAAACAATTGGGAGATGTGTTGTTTGAGCATTTAAAATTAATTGACAAACCTAAAAAAACCAAAACCGGACAATATGCAACCGGCGAAGAAATTTTATCGAAACTGGCGGCAAAACACCAAATTGTAAAAGACATTTTGGAATGGCGTGGATTGGTTAAGCTAAAAAACACCTATGTTGATGCATTGCCAAACCAATTAGACAAAAAAACAGGAAGAATTCACACCACTTACAGTCAGGCCGTTGCTGCAACAGGCCGGTTAAGTTCCATCAACCCAAACCTGCAAAATATTCCAATGCGCACAGAACGCGGACGCCAAGTAAGAAAAGCATTTGTTGCCCGTGATGAAAATTATACGGTGGTTGCGGCAGATTATTCCCAAATTGAATTGCGCATTATTGCTGCCTTGAGCGAAGATGAAGGAATGATTGAATCCTTCAGAAATCTGGAAGACATTCACGCCGCAACAGCCGCGAAAATTTTTGGTGTTCCTTTAAATGAAGTGACAAGAACGCAACGTGGCGAAGCAAAAGCCGTGAATTTTGGCATTATATACGGACAAGGCGCTTTTACCTTGGCCGAGCAGTTAAATAAATCGAGAACAGAAGCGAAAGAATTGATCGACAATTATTACAAAACCTTCCCGAAATTAAAAGAATATATCGCAAGTCAGGTTGAATTTGCCAGGGAAAACGGTTATGTGGAAACAATTTTGGGGCGTCGCAGGTATTTAAAAAACATCAATTCACAAAACGCCATTGTTCGATCCGGTGATGAAAGAAATGCCGTAAATGCGCCAATACAAGGAAGTGCTGCAGATATTATTAAAATTGCGATGATCAACATTCATAAAATATTGGAAGAAGGCCAATACAAATCGAAAATGTTGCTGCAAGTGCATGATGAGTTGGTTTTTGATATGCATAAAGATGAACTCGCCGTTTTAAAGCCAAAGGTTAAACACGAAATGGAACATGCTCTTACGCTTTCCGTTCCTTTAATTGTTGAATTGGGCGAAGGTGAAAACTGGCTGGAAGCACATTAAAAAAATTATTGATTTGTTGCGTTGTTTTTGTATTATTGCGCAATCATTTAATTCAAAATCAATAATTTAAAATTCATCATTGTTGAATCGTTTATGTTAAACCTTTTATTTTCGAAACGTTTTTCTTTAGTTAAAACTTTTTCAGCCACTTTTTTGGCGTTTGCATTTATTATAAGATTGACACTCTACATTTGGTCCTTCGACAATATTGAATTTTCATTTTTCAATTTAATTAAAATTTTCGGACTTGGTTTTTTGTTTGATTTGGGAAGCCTTTCTTATATGATGGCTTTTTATTCCATCTATTTATTATTGGTTCCAAATCAATTTTATGGTAGCCGAGCAGATAAATTTCTTACAAAATCCGCTTATGCTGTTGTACTCTTTTTTATGTTGTTTTCCTTTTTGGCAGAACTTGCCTTTTGGGAAGAATACGAAAAGCGTTTTAATTTTATTGCGGTAGATTATTTATTATATACCTATGAAGTTGTTAAAAATATAAGACAATCTTTTCATTTAGAGATTGTTATAGCCATTCTTATTGCAGTCACTTATTTTTCTGTCAAAATCGCCAAAAAGAAAAATGCCTATATCGATGCTTTTGACAACTCCGATACTTTTTTGATGAAAATTATTCCGGCCTTCTTTTGGATACTCGTTTTAAGCAGTTTTCATTTTAATGTTGAAAATAGTGATGCCGAAATTTTTGCCAATCAATATGAAAACGAAATTGCGAAATCCGGTATATATTCATTTTTTGCGGCTTATGATGAAAATGAATTGAATTATAATGATTTTTATGAAACCAATCCTGCAGACAGTTCCTTTCAAATTGTCAGAAATTTGCTTGCTTCAGATAATGATCGTTTAAACAAGAACCCAAAAAGCATTCAAAGACAAGTTTTCAATAGTGGCGAAGAACAAAAACCAAATATTATTTTTATTGGATTGGAAAGTTTAAGCGCCCAATTTATGGAGCGATTTGGCAACGAAAAAAACTTGGTTCCGGCGATAGACTCGTTGGCTAAAGAATCTGTTTTTTTCACAAATATACAAGCGACGGGCACAAGAACCATCAGGGGAATAGAAGCCATTGTATTGTCCATTCCGCCTACGCCCGGCAGAAGCATCGTAAAAAGGGAAAATAACAACAGTCTATTTACCATTGGTGAAATTTTTAAGCAAAAAGGATACTCACGTACTTTTTTTTATGGTGGTGACGGTCATTTTGACAACATGAATATTTTCTTCGGAAACAATGGTTTTGATATTGTTGACCGAAAAAACAAACTTCGTTTAAATGATTCATTTCAAACAAAAAGAACCCAAATTAAAGATGATGAAGTAACTTTTGAAAATGCCTGGGGCGTTTGCGACGGAGATTTGTATAATAAAGTGCTTAAAGAAGCCGACGTGCAACACAAACTGAAACAACCTTTTTTTAATTTTGTGATGACAGGCAGCAATCACAAACCTTATACCTATCCGGAAGGTGCTGTAGACATTCCTTCCGGTGAAAGTAGAGAAGGCGCATTGAAATATACAGACTGGGCTTTCCGAAAATTTTTTGAAGAAGCAAAAAATAAACCCTGGTTTAAAAATACGGTTTTTGTAATTATGGCCGACCATGCGGCATACAGTTCAGGAAGAACAGAAATTAATGTAAAAAACTACCATATTCCGGCATTTATTTATAACCTAAAAAATAAAAATCCGGAAGAAGTCCATAAATTAAGTTCCCAAATCGATATTTTCCCAACACTGTTTGGTTATTTAAACTGGAGTTATGCATCTAATATTTTTGGAGAAGACATCAGCAAAATGCAACCAAAAGACGAAAGAGCATTAATTGCCAACCATATAAAATTAGGGCTGTTAAAAGGTGACAAACTCATGATTTTAAACAACCACAAAAAGCACACTTTTTATCAATGGAATAAGGAAAATAATGAATTAACCGTTAAAAAAACAGATCCCGAATTTTTAAAAGAAACCATTTCTTATTACCAAACTGCTTTCAACTTATTTAAAAATGAAGGATTAAAACTAACTAAGAAATCATTTATTGCTCCAAACAACTTAGCTGATAAAGTTAATTAAAGTTGGGCTGCCAACTTTGAGTTGTCTACTTTCAATATTTTGGTATGCTAACTTTCCAACTTTTGACTTTTAAACAGTTAAACTATTTAACAAATAAACTTTTTTAAAAACCCTGTTTGTTATCACTAAAATAGTTTGTACATTTGCACTCCCTTTTTAGGGACAAAAAATGAATGTTTAACTATAACAAAGAATTTAATTGTGAATAAATTAAGTTACAAAACAGTATCAGCTAACAAAAATACCGTTACTAAGGAGTGGGTATTGGTTGATGCAGACGGCCAAACGTTGGGTCGTATAGCTTCTGGAATAGCGATGCTTATCAGAGGTAAATACAAAACAAATTACACGCCTCACGTAGATTGCGGAGACAATGTAGTTGTTATCAACGCCGACAAAATTAATCTAACAGGTAAAAAATGGGGTGACAAAACCTATATTCGTCACACTGGCTATCCTGGAGGACAACGATCGTTAACTGCTATTGAAATGTTTGATAAAGACCCTACCCGTCTTGTTGAAAAAGCAGTAAAAGGAATGTTACCTAAAAACAAATTAGGAAGTGCCCTTTTCAGAAATTTATACGTTTATGCAGGTACTGAGCACCAACAAACAGCTCAAACACCAAGAACCATTAACCTTAACGATCTTAAATAGTCATGGAAATAATACACAAAATAGGTAGAAGAAAAACAGCAGTTGCGCGTGTTTATGTTTCTGACGGTACTGGAAGCATTACCATCAACAAAAGAGAGTTTAAAAACTACTTTACAACAGCCGCTTTACAATATAAAGTATTACAGCCGCTTACTTTAACAGATCACGTGACTTCATTTGACATTAAAGTAAATGTTTTTGGAGGTGGAATCACCGGACAGGCAGAAGCTATTCGATTGGCGCTTTCAAGAGCTATGGTTGAATTAAATGCTGAAAACAGATTGATTCTTAAACCAGAGGGATTGCTTACAAGAGATCCAAGAATGGTTGAACGTAAAAAATTCGGTCAAAAGAAAGCAAGAAAAAAATTCCAATTCTCAAAACGTTAATCGTTTATTTGAATTGCTTCACCAATTTTATTGGTGGTTCATTGAAATTAAAATTAATAACAAAGTTGTCGTTGATCAGTCAATGATTGACAAAAGTTTAGCATCCAAATAGGTAAGATCGGGTTTCCGCTACTTACCTATTGCTAGCTCAACGGAACGTAAACTAAATAACAAAATGACAAAAATTGAAATTAAAGACTTATTAGATGCAGGTGTACACTTTGGTCACCTAACAAGAAAATGGAATCCAAACATGGCTCCTTATATTTATGGAGAACGTAATGGAATTCACATTATCGACCTTTACAAAACTGCCGCAAAAATTGATGAAGCTGCTGAGGCACTTCAAAAAATTGCAAATTCAGGAAGAAAAATTCTTTTTGTAGCCACAAAAAAACAAGCAAAAGAAATTATTGCAGAAAAATCTGCCAGCATCAACATGCCATACATCACTGAAAGATGGCCTGGCGGAATGTTGACAAATTTTGTGACCATCAGAAAAGCGGTTAAAAAAATGACCGTTATCGACAGAATGAAAGTTGATGGTTCTTTTGATGCACTTTCAAAAAGAGAAAAATTACAAATCAACCGTCAGAGAGAAAAATTAGAAAAAAACTTAGGTTCTGTTGCTGATATGACGCGTTTGCCAGGTGCAATTTTTGTAATTGACGTAAAAAAAGAACACATTGCAGTTGCTGAAGCAAAAAACTTAAATATTCCAATTTTCGCCATGGTTGACACAAACTCTGACCCAAGAGGTTTAGATTATGTAATTCCATCGAATG
>DATIRG010000534.1:0-2101 GCA_035470005.1 Lutibacter sp.
GATTGGGAACGCACAAAGTTTACGATGGATGAAGATTTAAGCGAATCTGTCATTAAAGTTTTTATCGATTTATATAAAAAAGGGTTGATTTATCGTGGCTACAGAATGGTAAACTGGGATCCTTCAGCAAAAACAACCTTGTCTGATGAAGAAGTTATTTATGAAGAAAAGGCAGGCAATCTATATTATCTGAAATACAAAATTGAAGGCAGCAACGATTTTTTAACCATCGCAACCACACGTCCAGAAACAATTTTTGGCGATACCGCCATTTGTATCAATCCGAATGATCCGCGTTTTTCGCACTTAAAAGGCAAAAATGCCATTGTTCCAATTGCCAACAGAATAATCCCAATTATTGAAGATGAGTATGTGGATATAGAATTTGGTACAGGTTGTTTAAAAGTTACACCGGCACACGATCCCAATGATAAAGTTTTGGGCGAAAAGCATCAGTTGGAAGTGGTTGATATTTTTAACGATGATGCATCTTTAAATTCCTTCGGATTGCATTATGAAGGAAAAGACCGTTTTGTTGTTCGGAAAGAAATTACCAAAGAATTGGAAAATTTGGGAAGTTTGGCCAAAATTGAATCGTATGTTCATAAGGTGGGAACTTCCGAAAGAACCAAAGAAGTTATCGAACCAAAAATTTCTGCCCAATGGTTTTTGAAAATGGATACCATTGTGAAACCGGCTTTAAAAGCGGTTTTGGAGGATGAAGAAATTCATTTTTTTCCGAAACATTATAACAGTACTTATCGCCACTGGCTGGAAAATATAAGAGATTGGAATATCTCACGCCAGCTTTGGTGGGGACATCGAATTCCAGCTTATTTTTATGGTGATGGCGTAAATGATTTTGTGATCGCTTCAACGATGGAAGAAGCGGTGAAATTGGCTTCTGAAATCCTCGGAAAAAAGTTAACTTCAGCTGATATTACACAAGATCCTGATGCATTGGATACTTGGTTTTCCTCTTGGTTGTGGCCGATTTCTGTTTTTGACGGAATCAGATATCCTGACAATGAAGAAATTAACTACTATTATCCGACAAACGATTTGGTGACCGGACCGGATATTATTTTCTTTTGGGTGGCCCGTATGATTTTTGCAGGTTATGAATTCAGAAATGAAAAACCTTTCACCAATGTTTATTTTACAGGAATTGTGCGTGATAAACAAGGCAGAAAAATGTCGAAATCTCTCGGGAATTCTCCGGATCCAATTGAATTAATCGAAAAATTTGGTGCAGATGGCGTGCGTGTGGGTATGTTGTTGTGCTCCGCCGCCGGAAACGATTTGCTGTTTGATGAAGAATTGGTTGCGCAGGGACGAAATTTCTCCAATAAAATTTGGAATTCCTTCCGTTTAATCAAAGGATGGGAAGTTTCTGACAACATAGAACAGCCAAAAGCTGCCAAAGTGGCCATTGAATGGTACAATTCGAAATTTCAGCAAGCCTTAGGCGAACTTGAAAAATCGTTTGAACAATATCGCATCAGTGAAGCTTTAATGATTACTTACAAACTAATTTGGGACGATTTCTCTTCCTGGTTTTTAGAAATGGTAAAACCCGAATATCAGCAGCCAATTGATGCAAAAACGTACAGTGCTGTGGTTGGTTTCTTGGAAGACAATTTAAAAATATTGCATCCTTTTATGCCTTTTTTATCAGAAGAAATCTGGCAAGAAATTACAGAAAGAACTCCTGAAGAAGCATTGATTATTGCTGAATATCCAAAATTTACTGCAGTAAACGAAGACTTGATAATCGATTTTAAATTTGCTTCAGATGTCATTTCCGGAATTAGAACTATTAGAAAAGACAGGAATATTGCCTTTAAATATACGATTGATCTTTTGGTGATCAACAATGAAAATACAAGCAATTATTTTGATGAGGTGATTGAAAAACTCGGCAATATAGCAACGCTGACTTATGTTTCAGACAAAGTGGAAGGCGCTTTAAGTTATCGTGTAAAATCAAATGAGTATTTTATTCCGATGGAAGCTGAAATCAATGTGGAAGAAGAAAAAGCCAAATTATTAGAAGAGCTAAAGTATACCGAAGGTTTTTTACAATCAGTTCAAAAGAAAT
>DATIRG010000535.1:0-1683 GCA_035470005.1 Lutibacter sp.
TATTTTTCAGAGGTAATCTAGAGTCTTTGTCTATTCTGCCTGTTGCGCCCAGGAATAAAAATGATTTATATGAAAAATCGGCAGATGCATAATAGCCATAGGTTTCGTAGTGACTTTTATAGTTTGTAGGCTGAACAGGCGTTTGCGTGTTGCTTAAAGTAAAAAGTCCCGGTACAATCAAATAGTCTGTAGTTGCATATAGACTTCTGGATTTTTCTATATTGATATTTGAACCTAAAGTTGCTTTCACACCAAAATCGCCAAACGTATTATTGTAATTTAACATAAAATCGGTGTAACTTTTCATATTATTAAAGTACCATTCCTTATAATCACCTTGTGCTTTTTCCCTTCCATAGGTCGTCATTGAATAGGGGAATTTTTCACTCTCGAACTCATTTTCCAATGCGATATTGGTTCTTAGGGCAGCATCAAAATTTTTGGTAAACTTATGGTTTAAGCTTACCTGGCCTGTAAAATCATTTGTTTGTTTACCTCTTAACCATTCATAAGCCATAAAATAAGGATTGTTGTAACGCGTATATTCAAAATTCTTTTGTTGAATTCCTTCTTTTCCTTCTTGCCAATAATTTCTGAGATCTCTAACATCATAGTCTGCTCCACCCCAAATAAGCATATTGTAGATATAACTATTTGGACCATATTCTACATTGGGATTATTGGGTGATGTCTGAAAATTAAAATTGGCGCTCGCATCAATGGATGTTTTTTCGCTAAAATTATATTTGCTGCTTAAATTGAAATTATAGATATTCAGTTTGGTATTGGGATTAATACCTTTTTGATAGGTATGAGATGTTGAGAAACGAACATTTCCTTTATCAAATTGAGAAGCAACCGATAAATTAGAGGTTTCTAAAAACCCGTTTTCAATAAAATTATCAAAATTGTTTGCGCCTCTTGCCAACCAAGGTGTTGGTATTAGATTTCCGTTTGCATCTAAAGGGCTGTCGTATTGAGTTATTAATTGACCATCAAATTTAGGACCCCATTGGTCGTAATCGGCATCATTGATACCAGCTCCTTTACCATCAACAAAAGCATAATTTCCATAAGAACCCGGACCGTAATTGTTTTGTACTTTCGGAACCGCATTGAACCCGCCTTGCAATAAGCTGTTTTGATTGAATTCAATCACAAAACCCCGAGGATCTTTAGTACCTCTTTTAGTAGTGATTTGAACAGCGCCATTTCCACCGGCAGACCCATATAATGCGGCGGCATTAGGACCTTTCAATACATTTATGCTTTCAATATCATCCGGACTGATATTCCAGGAGTCGGTGCCTAAAGGAACACCATCTATAACGATTAATGGTTCTTTTCCACGTAAATACAATTTTGGGGCTGTAAAAAATTCTGCGGAAGAAGCCACTACCAAACCTGAAACCTTTCCTGCCAATGAATTCAGGACATTAGGATCTCTGGCTTTTGTTAAATCACCGTCAACTTCCTGAACAGAATAGCCCAATCTCTTTTTTTCTTTTTTTATTCCCAAAGCGGTCACTACCACTTCATCCAACCTTTGGGCGTCGGGCTGTAAAGTAATATCAGCACTTGACTTGTTGGTTGTGTCAAACTCAACAGGCAGGTAACCAAAAAAAGAAATTACAAGAATGCTGTTTGCTGAAGGCAGCCCTATTTTAAATTTCCCGTCAAAAT
>DATIRG010000536.1:0-2912 GCA_035470005.1 Lutibacter sp.
TTCCAGAACTTGAAAAAATTGCACCTACTTATTTTTCTGATATCACCACCATTGATGACAGTATCAATTTCATTTTAAGTCTGGGAACCATTTTAAACAGAAGAACAGAAAGCCAAAACTTGGTCGAAAAAATAAATTTCAAACTTAC
Organism: Lutibacter sp.; assembly: GCA_035470005.1. Classification (GTDB taxonomy): domain Bacteria; phylum Bacteroidota; class Bacteroidia; order Flavobacteriales; family Flavobacteriaceae; genus Lutibacter. The sequence continues at coordinate 149 of DATIRG010000536.1, forward strand.
CGACTTTAATGAATTCATCAAAACAAAACCTACCCGAAAAGTCACTTATTTTATTTGGGCAAAACCTTGGATGGTTGCAGGAAATGACACTTATATCAACCAAATGTTACAACTTAACAAGTTTGAAAACATTTACCAAAATATGAGTCGGTATCCAAAAATTGAAATTGATAAAATCAGATATGAAGGAGATCCTGAAGTCATTATTTTGTCTTCAGAACCATTCCCGTTTAAAGATGAACACGCCCTGGAAATTTCAAGCTTTACAAATCGTTCCATGACAGTTTTTGCCGATGGGGAAATGTTTAGTTGGCACGGCTCCAGATTGTTGCTGGCGTTTGACTATTTTAAAGCCCTCCACAAAAAACTGGAAAGTCATTTTTAAACTAATCTTGCAAGGCAAAAACTCTTTTTAACAAATCGGAAGTACGTTTGGCAATATTCGCCCTTATTCCTCTTTCTTCAACTTCAACCATCGTGAAAACACCTTTTAAGGCTTCGTCGGTCACATAATCGGTTAAATCCGGATTTACATCTGTGGTTAATGGCAAACTATTGTATTTTGTAATTAAATCTGCCCAAATTTTATCGGCGCCCACTTTTTTAAACGAATTGTTGATAATTGGATTGAATTTTTGGTATAAAGCAGCCGAAGTTGCGGTTTTCAAATACAGTGTGGCAGAATTTTTATCGCCCAGTAAAATATTTTTTGCATCAACAATGGTCATCCCTGTGATGGCATCAGTAAAAATAGGAATGGCTTCTCCCACAGCATCTTCTGCGGCTCGGTTCAACACTCTTAGTCCTTCATCAGCCAGGCTTGACAAACCCATACCTCTTAAAGTACGATCCACTTTTTGCAATTCGGCAGGCAATAAAATTTTAACCATTTCATTTTTAAAGAATCCGTCCTGAACGGCCAAAGTTGTTACCTGATTCGAAATCCCGTTTTGAAGTGCTTCCTTTAAACCAGCCGCAATTTGAAAATTTGTAATTTCTCCATTTGGCAATTGATTAATTACCTGTTGTAATTCTGCGCAAGCAGAAAGTTGAAATACAACCACCGCCAAAATTATTTTTTTTAACATCTTCTTATTTTTTATTTTACTAAGTTCCTTAAATTTAACGCTTGAAACTGTCTGTTTTCTTGTCGTAACCAAACGGACAATGTTTGCAACCGCTTTTACAGCAATAGCCTCTTTTTAAATGATATTTTTCCGTAAATACACGGTAGCCATCCTCATTTATATAATAGTCTTCTTCGGAATCCGAAGGAATTGATTTTTCAAACATAGATTTGGCAAAAATAATCAATTAATTATTATCATTCATTTTCAAATTAATGATAAAAGCATTAACTGTAAAATTGTAACAGGCAACTATTAGTCCAAACTTAATTCAATAGTGTTTTTCTATTTCAAAATAGAAACAATCGATTTTTATTATTAAATCATTTTATTTAGATTTGTTTCAGGTACTTTTAGTGTAAACTGATTTGAATTAATTCAAAATTATTATCTCATAATTTGTTGAAATCTGTTTTTATATCAAGCAAAAAACATAAATTATCATTGCTAATTTCAAGCAAAGAGGTTACTGCAATGTCAGATTTTTTAGAAATCACCATCAACGAAAAAGTGCTTATCCTGAATACGAATCTCGGCATAGAAATTTATTACCATTCTGATATAGATTATACCAATTTAATCACCCATTCTTTTCTGTTAATTGCATCAAAAAAAGGAAATGAAACTACCGAATACAGGATTGCGCCTTTCAGATCTTTTCCTGAATTAAAAAATGGTCTGCAACAAATGCTGATAAGATTGAATTCAATGCCATTGGCGTTTAATTGCTATTCCAAAAGCATCATACACCAGCTGAACAAAAATTATGAAAAAAACAATCAGTTAATTGGGTCACTTTTTTCAATTTGGAATGAAATTTTATTGCTGATAAACTTAAATGAACAATCAAACCAAAGATTAAAACAATTTGAAAAAACATTGGAGGAATTTGGTGATAAAAGCAGCGTGAATAACATTTTAAAACAATTAATTGCGAACGCCACCAACGTAATGCGCCAAAACTGATCACAAAAAAACGTTCTGAAATTTCAGAACGTTTTTAAATTTGTAGGTTAATTCTATTGAAAAATTATATTATTTTTCTTTTCCCGGAGGATATTGCGCCATAATTTCGGCAACAAATTCTTTGATTTTTTCTTCCTTTTGAGCAACATTACCAGTAGCGGACAAAGCACCGCTTCCAATTCCCTGCCAAGCCAATTCTTTTTTATTGGCGTCAATTAAATCAATAAACAAGGTACCTTCAGTGTATTTAGAAACTTGTGTTCCAAAATTTGGTCCGTAATACCAAGGGTGCCAGCCGTAATAAAAGTTGTTATTGTAAACATCAACTTTTTGCGTTGATTTTGCAAATATATTAACCAGCAAATCAGGCTCCTCTGATTTTGTGAAACCTTTTGCCAACAATTCGCTTTCAATGGCTTTTAAAATTCTTCGTTTGTCTAAATCGGAAATTTCAGCCTTATCAATTCCTTTTTTATAAAAAGCAAATGTTTTATACTTGGAAAAATCTGCGGTTGTATCATAATCGGTTGTAACTCTGATGGAGCTGCAAGAAGCTATAAAAAAAATTAAAGCTAGCGGAAGTAATTTTAAGGCTTTCATTTATATACAATTTTAATTATTAAAATAAATCTTTCAAGATTTGGTCATCAACTAAATTAGGCAAAGTCACT
>DATIRG010000537.1:0-1933 GCA_035470005.1 Lutibacter sp.
ATGGTAAGAGTGAAGCCATCCAGCCGTTTACGTGAATAATATCTGGCGACCAATTCAATTTTTTTACAGTTTCCACAACACCTTTTGCAAAAAATATGGCGCGCTCATCATTGTCATCAAATAGGTTATTGTCTTCATCAGAAAACAAGGCTTTTCTTTTAAAATATTCGTCGTTATCAATGAAATAAACCTGCATTCTTTCCTTCGGAATTGAAGCAACTTTAATAATTAAAGGCATATCCATATCATTGATTACCAGGTTCATCCCAGACAAACGAATAACTTCATGGAGTTGATGTCTTCTTTCATTTATTAATCCGAAACGGGGCATAAAAATTCTTGTTTGTCCGCCGTTGCTATGGATCATTTTTGCTGTTTCAAATGAGGTTGTTGACAATTCATTTTCAGGTAAATAGGGAACAACTTCTGAAGAAACAATCAATACTCTCTTATCTTTCATAAAACCAACTCTTATTTTTAAATAATATGCAAAAATACGAAAATTAATGCAGAATTTAGCTTGAAAAATGTAAGTTTGCACGCTTTTAACGTTAATTAACAAATACGTTATGTTGATTTTTACTGAAATAAAATCGCTACAACAAAAAATAAAATCGCTTAAAAACGGCACTGTTATTGGGTTTGTACCAACTATGGGAGCACTTCATGAAGGCCATTTATCGCTCGTGGAAAAGGCAAAAAAAGAGAACGATATTGTGGTGGTAAGCATTTTTGTGAATCCAACACAGTTTGATAATGCCGATGATTTAATAAATTACCCAAAAACGATTGAAAAAGATTTGTCACTTTTGAAATCTTTTAATTGTGATATTGTTTTTACACCAACTCCCGAAGAAATTTATGCAGATGATATTCAGTCTCAATCCTTTGATTTTGACGGATTGGAATTTCAGATGGAAGGAAAATTCAGGGCTGGCCATTTTAACGGCGTTGGCACCATCGTTGAACGATTGTTTACTGTTGTGAAACCGCACAAAGCCTATTTTGGCGAAAAAGATTTTCAGCAAATCCAGATTATTCGCAAAATGGTGGAAAAAAGAAAGCTGACCGTTCAAATTATTGCCTGTCCCATTCACAGAGAAAAGGACGGTTTGGCGATGAGTTCCAGAAATATGAGACTTACAAAAGAGTTGAGAACCGCGGCACCATTTATTTATGAAACATTAAAAAAAGCCAAGATTCTATTTGGCACAAAAAATGCTGCAGAAGTAGTGAAATGGGTTGAAAATGAATTTAAAAATCATCCGATATTGCGCCTAGAATATTTCGAAATTGCAGATGAAGATACATTATTGCCAGTTGAAACCAAAAATCCATCAAAAAAACACCGCGCTTTTATAGCCGTTTTTGCCGGAAATGTAAGGCTTATAGATAATATAAGTTTATAAATATAACAGATTAACACAAAATCATTAATTTTGCATTATGCAAATACAAGTCGTAAAATCAAAAATTCACAGGGTTAAAGTAACCGGCGCCGATTTAAATTATATCGGAAGCATTACTATTGATGAGGATTTAATGGATGCAGCAAACATTATTCAAGGCGAAAAAGTTCATATTGTGAACATTAACAATGGCGAACGCCTTGAAACCTATGTAATTCCCGGCCCAAGAAAAAGCGGAGAAATTACGCTAAACGGCCCAGCTGCCAGAAAAGTTGCCAAAGGAGATATTATAATCATTATTTCTTATGGCATTATGGATTTTGAAAAAGCAAAACTATTTAAACCGACATTGATTTTCCCTAACGAAAAAGACAATACGTTAACATAAATTGATTAACAAATTAAAAAAAATTAGTTTTATAACACTCCCAATAGCCTTGGGAGTTTTTTTAATTTGGTATTCTGTCTCAAAATTTACGCCATCCGACATACTATCCATTAAAACATCATTTGCAACAGCCAAT
>DATIRG010000538.1:0-1558 GCA_035470005.1 Lutibacter sp.
CAATTCTGGTTTCAATCATACGCCCAAAAGCACTCATCGTCAAACTTGGATCCGGCAACGAACTCACTTGGGGTGATTTTTGCATCGCGGCTTCAAATTCGGAATAAGCAGCTTTTACTTCAGGATTGTTTTGGGCGGCAATCACCAAATATTCTTTTAAAGTTTGACTTTGCCCTTTTATTGAATTAAATATCAATACAAATATTAAAAAGCTGATATTTAATATTTTATGTTTATATATTACTTTCATTGCTTGTTTTTTTAATTAACGATTCTCTCCAGGATGCCTGTAAAATAGGCACCACAAAAATGGTCATAATTTGAATAATCATTCCTCCAAATGCCGGAATTGCCATTGGAACCATAATGTCGGAACCTTTTCCTGTTGAAGTGAGCACCGGAATTAATGCAATAATGGTTACCGCGGTGGTCATCATCGCAGGTCGCACCCGTTTTTTTCCTGCATCAATAACTGCAAGTCGAACTTCAGCAACTGTTTTTGGATCTCTTTCTTCAAAAACCTGATGAATATAGGTTCCCATTAACACCCCGTCATCGGTGGCAATTCCAAACAATGCAATAAATCCAACCCAAACGGCAACACTTAAATTAATGGTTTGCATTTGGAACAAGTCGCGCATATTTATTCCTGATACATTAAAATTCATAAACCAATCTTGCCCCCAAAGCCAAATCATAATAAATCCACCGGCAAAGGCCACAAAAACGCCTGAAAAATGAATTGTTGCTGCGGTAATTGTTTTAAATTGAAAGAACAACAACATAAAAATGATCAATAGACAAATCGGAATTACGATGGAAAGTCGTTTTATGGCCCGCACCTGATTTTCAAAACTTCCTGAAAATTTATAACTCACGCCTGCCGGAACAACTAAGGCACCGCTTTTAATTTTTGAATCGATAATTTCCTGCGCATCTTCAACCACATCAACTTCAGCGTTATCTTCTTTCTTGTCGAATAACACATAACCCACTAAAAAAGTATCTTCACTTTTTATCATTTGCGGACCTTGCAGATATTCAATAGTCACCAATTCACCCAACGGAACTTGCGCCATTGTTGGAGTGGGAATTAAAATTTTCTTCAATTTTTCGGGATCATCACGCAATTCTCGCGGATACCTTACCCGAACGGAAAATCGTTCGCGTCCTTCAATGGTTGTGGTTATTGGCATTCCGCCAATGGCAGTTTCAATTGCTTGCTGTGTTTGTTCGATACTTAATCCGAAACGTGCAATTTTACTTCTGTCGATATTGATATTCAGATAAGGTTTTCCCACAATTCTATCGGCAAAAACAGCATCCGCTTTTACGGAAGGAACTTCTTTTAAAATGTTTTCAAGCTGTACGCCAAATTCCTGAATCGTATTTAAATCGGGGCCATAAACTTTGATACCCATCGGTGCACGCATTCCTGTTTGAAGCATTACCAATCGGGTTTCAATAGGCTGTAATTTTGGCGCTGAGGTGATTCCGGGTAAGGCAGTTACTTTGATAATTTCATTCCAGATATCATTGGGAGATTTTATTTGTTTTC
>DATIRG010000539.1:0-4354 GCA_035470005.1 Lutibacter sp.
CACATTGAAATGGGAAAAAAAGTTATAGGACAAATAAATCCACGTATGCCGCGTACTTTAGGCGATGCGCTGGTTCATTTAAGAAACTTTGCTGCCTGCGTTGAAGTTGTTGAAGAAATTCAGGAAATGCATATGGCTGCACCAACCAAAGCCGAAGAGCAAATCGGCAAAAATATTGCGGGCATCATTGATGACGGCGCTACCCTGCAAATGGGTATCGGCGGTATTCCAAATGCAGTGCTCACCTATTTGAACAACCATAAAAACCTTGGGATTCACACAGAAATGTTTTCCGAAGGCATTGTTGATTTGGTGCTGAATGGCGTCATAAACGGCTCAAAAAAGAAAGTAAATCCGTACAAAATAGTTTCCGGATTTGCCATGGGAACACGTCGATTATATGATTTTATGGACGACAATCCCGAAATTGAAATGCTGGACATCACCTATGTAAATGACACGGCCATCATTCGTCAGAACCCAAAAGTAACCGCCATTAACTCGGCCATAGAGATTGACATTACCGGACAGGTTTGTGCAGATTCAATAGGATTGCGCATGTTTTCCGGTGTTGGCGGACAAATGGATTTTATGCGCGGTGCCGCTTTATCAAAAGGAGGAAAACCAATTATTGCCATTACCTCCACAACATTAAAAGGGGTTTCAAAAATAGTTCCTGCACTAAAAGTTGGTGCCGGTGTGGTAACCACAAGAGCTCATGCAAGATATGTGGCTACGGAATTTGGTGTTGCCAACCTTTTTGGAAAAACCCTGAAACAACGCTCACAAGCGCTTAGAGACATTGCACATCCTGATTGCAGGGAAGATCTTGACAGAACCATTTTTGAAAGATTCGGCAGCAGTTTGGTGTGACATTCATTTAATTTATAACTGCCGATACTTTGAAAATATTTCAACAATCGGCAATTGCTTGGCTCACAATTAATACAAAATATGATGGACAATAAAAATAAATCGCTTTTTTCAGATTTCAATCCTGTTTCAAAGCAAGAATGGACAGAAAAAGCGAAAACTGATTTAAAAGGGGAAGACTTCAACAAAAAACTGGTCTGGAAAAACCAAAGCAACATTGACATTCCTCCTTTTTTTACTTCAGAAGACAAAAAAGACTATTTAAAGAATACAGGAGGAAATTCGCAATCTTTAATCAATTACAGGTACATTGACGGCCCAACGGAAGAAAGCGCAAACAAACTGGCATTAAAGGCGATTGAAGAAGGCATCAACGGCTTGCTTTTCGACATCAAAGAAAGCACGCTTGTTTCCAGATTGCTTGCAGGCATCAATCTGAATAAAATTGCGGTGGCTTTCATTTTAAGAGCGCATGAAAATGCATTTGCCATTGATTTCTTTGATTTTGTGACCGCGCAAAAAATCGATCAAAAAAACCTTAGAGGCTATTTTGATATGGAGTTGATCCCCAATTATATCACAAAAGGAAAAATGAATCCCGGCCAATGCAATAAAGCCGCGGCAATTGCAGAATTGGCGTCGGAATTTCCGAATTTTAAAGCAATCACTATTTCAGGCGCAACCTATTTAGATTCGGGTGCCAACCAGGTTCAGGAGGTTGCTTATACGCTGAATTCTTTGGTTTGCTTTATAGAAAGATATTCAGACCGCGGGATTTCGTTAGAAACAATTTTCAACAACCTGCATTTTCAGTTGGGCATTGGTTCGGAATATTTTGTCGAAATAGGAAAATTCAGGGCTTTCAACAGTTTGCTTCAGGAAATTGCGAAAAAATACGGCATTGATGAATTTTCGCATTCACTCACCGGAAAAACTTCCATCTGGAGCAAGTCGGTGACCGATGCGCACACCAATTTATTGCGTGCCACCACCGAAACGATGTCGGCAATCCTGGGAAATGTTGATGGTGTTTTAATCGATCCTTACGACAACGAATTTAATGAAGCATCAGATTTTTCGAGCAGAATAGCCGGAAATATTTACACCATTTTAAAAGAAGAATCCTACTTTGGCAAAGTTGCCAATCCGGTCGACGGTTGTTATTATATTGAAGAAATCAGTGCAAAAATTGCGGCAAAAGCTTTGGAAATTTTCAAAGAAATTGAGGCAAAAGGCGGATTTTATGATGCCTTTGAAAGCGAGTTTATGCAACAACAAATTGCAAAAATCCGTTTTGAAAAAATAAAATTATTGAGCCAGCGCAGGTTGGCGATGGTGGGCGTTAACAAATATCCCAATTTAATGGAAAAAATCCCTTCAGAAATTCTTTCTGCAGGCGAAATGAATCCCAATCCAAAATTATTGAAACCAAGAAGGGCATCTTTGGAAATAGAAGCCTTAAGAAAAACCACAGAAACATTGGTGAAAAACTTTTACAAGCGTCCGATTGTTGAACTTTCCAGTTTTGGAAATTTAACAATGCGTAAAGCGAGGGCTGCTTTTGCCTATGATTTTTTAGGCGTGAGCGGATTTGAGCTATGGCCCGAAAAAAGTTACGAAAGTGCTTTAAAGGCCGCTAAAGAAAGCGCAAAATCAAAATCACAGGTGGTGGTTATTTGCAGTTCCGACCAAGATTATGATGAAGGCGCTTTGGCTTTTGTAAAAGCATTCAGAAAAATAAATAAAGACAAAGTACTTTTGCTGGCAGGAAACCCAATCCATTTAATCGGTGAGTTGACAGAAGCCGGTTTGGACGGATGCATCCATCTAAAATCGGACATTATTGCCACCATCGCAAATGTTCAGCGCAAAATTCAGAAAACCATTAAATCCTTAGAAGCATGAGACCAGATTTTTCAGATTTAACATTAAATACCGCTGTGAAACAACAAGCAGTTGCTGAGGAGAATCAAGAGATTTGGCATACTCCCGAAGGCATTCCGGTAAAAAAACATTTTACGGAAACAGACATCAAAGATGCAGAACACTTACATTTTGCAGCAGGATTGCCGCCGTTTACAAGAGGACCTTACAGCACGATGTATGTAATGCAGCCCTGGACAATTCGTCAATATGCCGGATTTTCAACTGCCGAGGAATCGAACGCCTTTTACAGAAGAAATTTGGCGGCGGGCCAAAAAGGATTGTCGGTTGCTTTTGATTTGGCCACACACCGCGGCTACGATTCCGACCATCCGCGCGTAACGGGCGATGTTGGAAAAGCCGGTGTTGCCATCGATTCCATTTTGGATATGGAAATCCTTTTCGACCAAATTCCTTTGGATAAAATGTCGGTTTCTATGACCATGAACGGCGCTGTGTTGCCCATTATGGCCTTTTACATTGCGGCCGCAAAAAAACAGGGCGTTGCCTTAAATCAGTTAAGCGGCACCATCCAAAATGATATTTTAAAAGAATTCATGGTGCGGAACACTTACATTTATCCGCCATTGCCTTCGATGAAAATTATTGGTGATATTTTTGAATACACCACGCACAACATGCCAAAATTCAATTCAATTTCCATCAGCGGCTATCATATGCAGGAAGCAGGTGCAACGGCCGATATTGAGTTGGCGTACACACTTGCCGACGGAATGGAATACATCAGAACCGGATTGAAATCGGGCTTAAAAATTGATGAATTCGCCCCGCGATTGTCCTTTTTCTGGGCGGTGGGCATGAACCACTTTATGGAAATTGCCAAAATGCGCGCGGCAAGAATGCTTTGGGCAAAAATCATCAAACAATTCAATCCGCAAAATCCGAAATCGATGGCCTTGCGCACGCACAGCCAAACATCGGGCTGGAGTTTAAGCGAGCAGGATCCTTTTAACAACGTTGCCAGAACTTGTGTTGAAGCGATGGCGGCAGGTTTGGGCGGAACACAGTCTTTACACACAAATGCACTGGATGAAGCCATTGCATTGCCCACAGATTTTTCTGCAAGAATTGCGCGAAATACGCAAATTTTTATTCAGGAAGAAACACAAATCACCAAAGCGGTGGATCCTTGGGCAGGTTCTTATTATGTGGAATACCTCACCCAGGAAATTGCCAAAAAAGCCTGGCAGTTAATTGAAGAAGTGGAAGAACTTGGCGGTATGGCAAAAGCCATTGAAACCGGCGTTCCTAAAATGCGCATTGAAGAAGCATCCGCAAGAAAACAAGCACGATTGGATTCAGGACAAGATATTTTGGTGGGCGTGAATAAATTTCAAACCAAAGAAAAATCGAATATCGAAATTTTGGATATTGACAATACCGCGGTAAGAGATTCACAACTTGAACGGTTGAAAAAATTAAAGGCCAACAGGAATCAGGCTTTGGTTGACGCAAACATTGCGGCTTTGTCTGAATGTGCAAAAACCGGCGAAGGAAACTTGTTGGAACTGGCCGTGGAAGCCGCAGAAAAATTTGC
>DATIRG010000540.1:0-3703 GCA_035470005.1 Lutibacter sp.
TTTACATCCTTTTACACCTTTTTACATATTCTTTATCGACCAAAATATAGATACATTTATAAAATTATTAGAGAAAAAATACGGGGAATTTGATCGTAAAAAAGCTCTTTTTGGCACTACACCCTATGGCAAAATTGCAAAAGATTTAAGTATTAGCGGCAGCCTATTTACAAAACTCTTATACGGAACCGCAACCATAGGTATGTATGAAAGAATGTTAAATAATATCAATCGATTGATAGAAAGTCAATCCATTGAAAAAGCATACGATGTAACACAAATTATACTTCAAAAATCAAAAAAAACAAACAGAAAAAAGATTTATTTTTTTTCGCTCTTATTTTTGGGGATTGGACTAATCACAAGTTATTTATTTGATTTCAATAATTCCGTTAATAAAGAATCCGATTATGAGAAACATCCATTAGAAAATTATTTCTACCCTGAATCATCAACGTTCTTTGTTTCCCCTTTCATTAGTGATTCCAATATTTCAGAAAATTGTCCTTGTATTGGATTTGAAGGGAAATGGGTATTAGCTGAATCATTTAAACTTCCACTTCCAGGCACTAAAAAACCGGGACTTTATTATCAAGCAAAATCGGCAGTTATGATGCTTCGCTGCAGCAATCTTTTTGATTCTTATATTGATAAAGGCCATGCAATGATGGGTTATGAACACCTGAAAAGTGAAATTTGGATTGACACGAAACAAGAGCGTTTAGTACCGAAATATTTCAACCCATCAAGCAAAGAATTTACAGAAAGCTTTAAACAACTTACTTTTGAATCAGAACCAAGATTTAAAAAAATTGCAGATTTAGATGCATTTAACGTAAATATGTTTGAAATTCATGGAGATTCAATTATAAGGAAAGCCGAGCTTACTGGTAGATTAACCATCAATGTCGATGAAGATTTAGTTAAAAAATATAACATTGACATTAACTATATTACTACAAATGTACTTGGCGAATTGAATACAACAAATTGTAACACAGCTATAAATCCATTTTGTAATCCAAACGATTTATCTAAGGGTAGCGTAATTTCTTTTGATTGTTTATATACCATTAGTAAAGAAAATTTAGGGTTAGATGGAGGTTTTCCTTACACAAAATCATTTATGCTTGAAGACCAAGTTTTTTCAGATTATCTTCCTTGTGAATGTGATGATAAATAAAATCAAAAATAAGCAGTATTGAATAATCGATATTGAAGTTTTAATTTATAATGTATAATGAGCAAAAGAGTAATCATTATTTTCGCCCAATAACCTTGGTAAATCTTGCGCATAAAAAAGGTTCCCAGATTTTATATTTTTAAACCCTTACAATATCCTAAAAAACAAAAAAGCCTTAACAAATTAATGTTAAGACTCGTTTTGCTCCTCCTCTTGGGCTCGAACCAAGGACCCTCTGATTAACAGTCAGATGCTCTAACCAACTGAGCTAAGGAGGAATTTATCCGCTTTTGCGAGTGCAAATATACAAGGTTTTCTGCTTTTTGCAAGAAATTATCAAAAAAATTTCTTCTTTTTAAATTCTTTGTTTTCATTTAAAAGCAACTTGTTGTAAATCAACTTAAAACATGGCATATAAATCTGCATTTATTTTAATGGTTTCCCATAATATTCCATAAAAAAGCACTTAAAAAACCATATTTTTAATAGGTTTGACCAAATATTCCTAAAAATATAATAATTGTAAATTAACCACAATTAAAATGGTGGTTTTGGTAAAAGTTGTATTTTTGCGCTATCAATTAAAACATTGACTACTAACAATACTATGGATAAATTTTCATTTTTAAATGCGGTCCACACTGGTTTTATAGCCGATTTGTACGACCAGTATTTGATTAATCCTGATACTATAGAACCCAGCTGGAGAAGTTTTTTTCAAGGATATGACTTTGCCAACGAAAAATATTCATTTAAAGACGGAGAAGAAGTTGCTGTCTATGAAATTCCTGAAAATGTACTGAAGGAGTTTAAAGTTATCGATTTAATTAACGGATATAGGACACGCGGACATTTGTTTACAAAAACAAATCCTGTTCGCGAACGCCGAAAATATTTGCCTACGCTGGCTATCGAAAATTTCGGGCTTTCTGAAAAAGATTTAGATACCATTTTTGATGCCGGACAAATTATTGGCACCGGAAAGGCTACTTTACGCCAAATAGTTAAGCATTTAGAAGCTATTTATTGCGATTCTATCGGGGTTGAATATATGTATATTCGAAATCCAGAAGAAGTTAAGTGGATTCAAAGGCAGCTAACCGCCAATGATAATCATCCCAACTATACCCCCGAAACTAAAAAATATGTGTTGCAAAAGCTGAATCAAGCAGTAACTTTTGAGAACTTTTTGCAAACCAAATATGTGGGCCAAAAACGATTTTCATTAGAAGGCGGCGAAACTTTAATTCCTGCAATCGGCGCTGTTATCCGACTTGCAGCTGAAAATTTTGGTGTTAAGGAATTTGTTTTGGGTATGGCGCACAGAGGGCGTTTAAACACACTTATAAATATTTTTAGAAAGCCAATCCGCGATTTATTCAGCGAATTTGAAGGAAAAGATTTTGAAGATGAAGATATTGATGGCGATGTTAAATACCATTTGGGTTTAACTACGCGAAAAACATTGAAAACAGGCACAGAACTTATTATGAATCTGGTTCCGAACCCTTCACATTTGGAAACTGTTGGCCCGGTGGTACAAGGGATTTCTCGCGCCAAAATAGACAATGATTACAATGGAGACGATTCAAAATTGCTCCCGATTATTGTTCACGGTGATGCCGCAATCGCTGCGCAAGGCGTTGTTTATGAAGTGATACAAATGAGCCAATTATCTGGTTATTCAACTGGCGGAACCATCCATATTGTGGTGAACAACCAAATCGGTTTTACCACAAATTATTTGGACGCGCGCTCAAGCACTTATTGTACAGATATTGCAAAAGTAACTTTATCGCCAGTATTGCACGTAAATGCCGATGATGTGGAAGCGGTGACACATGCCATAGAAATCGCCATGAATTTTAGAATGCAATTCAAAAGAGACATTTTTATTGACTTGCTTGGTTACAGAAAATACGGACATAACGAAGGCGATGAGCCTCGTTTTACGCAGCCAAAATTATATAAAGCCATTGCGAAACACCCAAATCCGAGAGATATTTACGCGCAAAAACTGATTGCCGAAGGTGTTATTGATGATGCATATTTAAATAAAATTATTGCTGAATTTAAAGACTTACTGGAAGAAGAATACCTGCATTCAAAAGAGGTTGAAACTTCAAAAGTAAGAGAATTTATGCAAGAAACCTGGGTAGATTTTACCCGAAGAGGTTTGGGAGCGATGTTGGTTTCCGAAAAAACTGCTTATCCAAAATCAAAACTGAAAGACATTGCCAAAATTGTTTCCACAGTTCCAAAAGGCATTAAATTTTTAAGAAAAGCTGAAAAGATTTTGCTTGACAGACACCAAATGGTTTTTGAAAATGACAGAATTGATTGGGGAATGGGCGAAACACTGGCTTATGGAACATTGCTTCAGGAAGGATTCGATGTTCGAATTTCCGGACAAGATGTCGAACGCGGAACATTTAGCCACCGCCACGCCATTTTGCGTGATGAAATATCCGAAGAACGCATCAACCTGCTAAACATGATTGGCGACAATCAGGGAAAAAT
>DATIRG010000541.1:0-4493 GCA_035470005.1 Lutibacter sp.
TCAGATATAGAAATAGCACAGGATAAAAAATTAATACACATTAAAGAAATTGCTGCCAAGTTGGGTATTGAGGAGGATGATTTGGAAATGTTTGGTAAATACAAAGCGAAGTTGCCTTTAAGTTTTATTGATGAAGAAAAAATCAAAAATAACAATTTGATTTTGGTTACGGCCATTACCCCAACACCTGCCGGCGAAGGAAAAACAACAGTTTCTATCGGGTTAACGGAAGGTTTGAATAAAATTGGAAAACAAGCCACGGTTGTATTGCGAGAACCATCTTTGGGACCCGTTTTTGGAATTAAAGGCGGCGCAGCCGGCGGAGGATATTCACAAGTTGTTCCTATGGAAGACATCAATCTTCATTTTACCGGCGATTTTAATGCGGTTGAAAAAGCAAACAATTTATTATCTGCCTTAATCGATAATAATTTGCAAAGCACCGTCAATAATTTGAATCTAGATGCAAGAACTGTAGTTTGGAAGCGCGTTATCGACATGAACGACAGGGCTTTGCGAAACATTGTGATTGGATTGGGCGGCACCGTTAACGGCATTCCGCGTGAAGACGGCTTCAATATTACGCCAGCATCCGAAGTGATGGCTATTTTATGTATGGCTACCGATTTTGAAAATTTGAAAAAACGTTTGGGAGATATTTTCATTGGATTTACTTTCGACAACAAACCGATTTTTGCCCGTGATTTAAAGGCAGAAAACGCGATGGCAATTTTATTGAGAGATGCCATTAAACCAAATTTGGTGCAAACTTTGGAGGAAAATCCGGCCATTATCCATGGTGGTCCGTTTGCAAATATTGCGCAGGGAACAAATACCATTCTTGCGACTAAAATGGGACTTTCTTTATCGAATTATGTGGTTACAGAAGCAGGTTTTGGTGCCGATTTAGGAGCAGAAAAATTTCTGAATATTAAATGTGTGGCCGCCAATTTAAGTCCCAAAGCGGTGGTGCTTGTTGCTACAATCAGAGCATTGCGTCATCACGGAGGCGCCAAAAAAGAGGAATACAACACGCCAAATTTAGAGATTGTTAAAAAAGGTTTTCCCAATCTGGAAAAACACATTGAAAACATCAGAAAATTTAATATTGAACCTGTGGTGGCCATCAATGCTTTTATCAGCGACTCAAAAGAAGAAGTTAATTATATTATTGAAAAATGTGCTGCAATGGGCGTTCAGGCTGTTGTTTCTGAAGGCTGGGCAAAAGGAGGAGAGGGTACAACAAAACTGGCAGAAGCAGTGGTAAAATTAGTGGACGCAAACAAATCCAAGTTTAAACCATTATACGACTGGAATTCGCCGGTCAAGGAAAAAATTGAAACCATTGCAAAAGAAATTTATGGCGCCGATGGCGTTGATTTTCATAAAAAGGCGCTATTGAACTTAAAAAGAATTGACCGTTTGGGCTTTAATCATTTTCCTATTTGTATGGCGAAAACCCAAAAATCATTTACGGACAATGAAACTGTTTTGGGAAGACCAAAAGGGTTTACTGTAACTGTGCGGGAAATTGAAATTTCTGCCGGTGCCGGTTTCATCATCCCAATTTTGGGTGAAATGATGCGTATGCCTGGATTGCCTGGCATACCGGCTTCTGAAGGAATGACTATCGACAACAATGGCGTAATTTCCGGATTGTCGTAATAGTTTTGAAATAAATTATAAATCGAAGATTGATTTTATATAAGAAAGGCTTCAGCAAATTTGCAGGAGCTTTTCTTTTTATTTTAGGTCGATTTAAAAAAATATTATGGCAGGCTATTTTTGTTATATTTTATTTCAACTATTTCCAATTTTAACCAGGTCCAATCGCCTTTATCCAGCTTCCAGGTCGCTTCCATTTTTGAAGGAACTTTAATTCCTTCAAATGTGGCATAGTCATCAACAGTCAACACCCAAGGATAATGTTTTGAGTCGGGTTCATTTCCATTGTATCGCATTGCAATAAATTTTATAAAGTCGCCATTTTTATCGAAATAAAAGGTTCCGCTTCCGCTGGTTTCAAGATAATTCATTGTTGCTTTTGCAGAAAATTCATCAATTTCTTCCCAAGTTATATAAGAACTTAATGCCAACGACGGAAACCAAACCATTTCACCCAGATATCGTTGCATGGAACTCTCATCTAACTTTTTACCGCGCTCATTCACAATAGGAATTAAGGAATTTATTTTGATAAGCATTTTGCCTTTGCCTTCAAAAAACTTATCGCGTCCCTTTATGTTTAGAATATTCATAAGATCCAGTGCAACTGTCCAAATAAATGCCGGATTTTCAATAGTTGAATATTGTAAGGCTTCGGCAGCATAAAAATCTTTTTGATTGGGTTTTAGTTTTATCAGCGCTTTTTGTTTTACCCAACCTAATTTTATTTCGGGTTTTCCAATAATTCCTGTGGTTTTAATCCATTTTTGAACAGGGGCATGCAATGCCGAAATCTCTTGTAGGGTTATAATTTTTGATGGATTTTGAGAGACAGTCGATAAAATTTGAGTTGTTTCAAGCGAACTCATTTTATTAAAATTGGCTGAAGAAATAGATATTAAAACACTCAGTAAAATAATTACATTAGGAATTGTGCCGAATTTTGCGTCTTTCCAAAACCATACAATCAGCAATTGAGACAATATTATGGCTGTTAAACCAAAAATCCAAGCGTATTTGTTGCCAACAAAATTTGCAATCCCATAAATTATGAAAAGTACGGTACACAATAGCCACAAAAGTCCCAAAGGCTTTGAAATGTGTGATGTCAATTCTTTTATTTCACTTACTCCGAAGGATTTAAGAAAGCCTAAAATATGAATTAGCCCATGAATGATGACAGTTATTAAAAAAACGATTCGCATGACGCACATTGTTTTCTGTAAATCTCCTAATAATTTTAATTTTATTTTTTTGGCACAAAATCAATTGTTAAAATGTTAATTGGCTTGTGCAACCTTAAAATTAAGCATAAATTTTTACAAGGACTGCCAATCGGTTATTTTATTTAAAATGTAATTTCATGCCTTCATGGGAAGCTGTAAATCCCAAATCTTCATAAAATTTGATGGATCTTGGCCGTTGCTTGTCACTGGTCAGTTGCAATAAATGTGCATTTCTGTTTTTGGCTCTTTCAATGGCCCATTCAAATATTTTTTTTCCTATGCCTTGTCCGGTTAAATCTTCCCGAACAAAAACGTTTTCAATTTGTGCCCTTAATTTTCCCTGATAACTCAAATACGGAATAAAAGTGAGTTGAAAAGTAGCAGCTATCTTAGGATCATTTTCCTTTTCCACCACCATCAATTCCTGATTTGGGTCTGAATTAATGACTTCAAAAGCCGCGTAATAACTTTCCGGCAAAGGTTCCTGATAATTTTCCCGTGATTTCCCCAATTTATCATTTGCCAACAATTTTATAATATATGGCACGTCTTTTTTTGTTGCTTTTCGGAAAATCATCATTTTTAATTTGAAGTAAAAATATTTAAAAAATATATCGATAATTATTTCAGATTATTTATCAAGCACCGGCTTTAAAACTTTCCAAACATTATTGGCCAGAATCTTTTGTCCTTCCGCAGTAGGATGAATGCCGTCTGACTGGTTCAATTCTTTAACGCCGCCAACATCTTGCAATAAAAAAGGAACCAATTCCAGTTTATTTTTTTTGGCAAGATCAGGAAATAAGTTCCTAAATTCAGAAGTATAGGATTCACCCATATTGGGTGGAATTTCCATACCCACCAAAACTATTTTTGTATCAGGATTTTTTTCTTTTACAACGTCAATTATCGCTTGCAAGTTGCTTTTGGTTTCTGTCAAAGGAACGCCGCGAAGTCCGTCATTGGCGCCCAGCTCTAAAACAAAAACAGCAACCTTCTGATTCAGTACCCAGTCGATTCTGTTTTTTCCGCCAGCAGTAGTTTCGCCGCTCAATCCGGCATTCACAACTTCATAAGGCAAATTTGCAGCATCTATTTTTTCCTGAATTACTGCCGGAAAAGCCTCATTGGGATCCAATCCCATTCCTGCGGTAAGGCTGGTTCCGAAAAAAAGAATTATTTTATCCGTAGTTTTTTGATTTTTTATGGCTGTGGAATCAATCTCATTTGAGCTGCTTTCCACTTTTTTATCAGGGTTTTCTCCACAGGAAATACTCAGGGTAAGGAGTAAAAAATAACAAAACATTAACAAGATTCGCATAGCATTTGGTGTTTAAATTAAAATGATTTCTTTAATTTGCCTCTTTTCCAAAAACAGGGTAAAGACAACGCTATGGCAAAGATATTAAACATTGAGAACTTAGAGAAAACTTATTCAAGTGGTTTAAAAAAATTAACGGTACTTCATGATATTTCCTTTGGAATAGAAGAAGGTTCAACCTTTTCTATTGTAGGTCCTTCCGGTAGCGGAAAAACCACGTTGTTAGGTCTTTGCGCCGGACTCGACCATGCTGATTCCGGAAACATAGAATTGTGTGGTGT
>DATIRG010000542.1:0-4648 GCA_035470005.1 Lutibacter sp.
TATTCTGCTGCTCCGGATGGGCAATTTCCGGTAAATAGGCGTTGTAAAAAACGATGCTTCCCCAAAAACCGATGCTGGCGAAAACAGTAAAAACCAAACCAATCCAAAGCGTTTCTTCTCCTTCAAAAAAGAACAAGCTCATCACAGAAAAAGATCCTAAGTAACAAAATGCTTTTAAAAATTTTAATTTATTTCCGGTATAATCTGCAATTCCAGAGAGTATTGGCGACATAAATGCGACCAATAAAAAGGAAAGTGCGAGGGTATAATCATATAAAGTTGTCGGATCCCATAAAGTTCCCAAGAAATTTATTTTACCTTCAACTGATGAAAACGACTCTGTTAAACTGCTGTAATATATGGGGAAAACTGCGGTAGCAATAACCAGGGAATAGGCTGAATTTGCCCAATCGTAAAAAGCCCAGGCATTGATGAGTTTCTTGTCTCCTTTTTTTAACATAATAGTATGAATAAAAAAACCGTTCTGAAAATTCAGAACGGTTGACAATATACTATAAATATTTTTTAATCTGTATTAAATTTATCTATTGAGCATTATATTTCTTTGCTTCAGCAATTGCCGTTGGCATATATGCTTTCAAATTTTTTATTCTTGTTTCATTAGAAGGGTGCGTGCTTAAAAATTCTGGCGGAGCTCCACCTGTTGACATTTGTCCCATACGAATCCATACATTGATGGCTTCTTGCGGATTGTATCCTGCCATCGTCATAAAAACCAATCCCAATTTATCGGCTTCTGTTTCATGCGTTCTGCTGTAAGACAACATTCCAACCTGCGATCCGATACCATAAATCGTATTCCACAAATTTTGTGTTTTAGGATCTTTGTTGTTAGTGCCAAGTGCTACAGCAACGCCACCTAATTGTTGACCGTACGCACTGGTCATACGTTCTTGTCCGTGTTTTGCAAAGGCATGAGCAATTTCATGGCCCATAACGGCAGCAATCCCATCCTTATTTTGGGTAACGGGTAAAATACCTGTGTAAAAAACCACTTTTCCTCCTGGCATACACCAAGCATTTACTGCTTTGTCTTCAATTAAATTAAATTCCCAGCGATAAGCATTGGCTTCAGAAACCATTCCGTTTGCGCGCATAAATTTATCTACGGCGTGGGAAATATTTTTTCCGACAGTTTGCACCTCATTGGTCATTTTAGCATCATTGGAAAGTTTATTTTCTTTCAAAAAGCCTTCGTATTGCGCAAAACTGGCCGGCAATATTTCGGCATCACTTACTATATTAAGACGTTGTCGTCCAGTAATTGGCACGGTGCTGCAGCTTATTATAAATAACATAAGCAATGCAATAGAAATAATTTTTTTCATTTTAATAAGTTTTTAGTTTAAACATCCTTTATATATAAAGTTACAAATTCTATCTTTACCAGCAAAATTAAACCATTTATATGGATCCTAGTGCCAATAATATCACAATACCTTCAATTACTGTTCCAAAAATTCCGGCATCAATCATTGCAACAGGAAAAATACTGCAATGTATTGCGCCGCCATTGGCAACTTTATTTGCGATAAAACTTTTTAGAACACCTATCCGTTTCAAAACACCTGCACGCGAAAATATGATGGCCAAAAGCGCCCAGAAAAAAATGGTTTTGATTCCTGAATTGAATAAAGAAGTGATGGTTTACTCCTATGGCTATTCAAAAAGAAAAGTGTTGTTGGTACATGGCTGGTCGGGCCGGGGAACGCAACTTTTTAAGATTGCCGACAAATTACTGGAAAATGGTTTTATGACGATTAGTTTTGACGCTCCGGCTCATGGAAAATCAACAGGAAAAACGACGATGATGAATGAATTTGTTCAAACTGCCATGTTTTTAGAAAAAGAATTTGGTCCTTTTGAAATTGCCCTCGGACATTCTTTAGGCGGAATGGCAGTTTTAAACGGCGTAAAGCAAGGGTTAAACATAAAAAAAGCGCTTGTAATTGGTGCTGGAGATGTGATTACGGATATTATAAAGGATTTTGTAGCCAAACTTGAACTAAAACCAACCATGGTGGCCAAAATTAAATATCAGTTCTATAAAAAGTTTGGCGAAGATATTGACAATTATTCTGCTTATATTGCAGCAAAATCAGTGAAAATACCTGTTTTGGTAATTCATGACACAGAAGATGCCGAAGTGCCTGTAAGTTGTGCGCACCACATTCGACAAAACTTGGAACAAGGCGAAATTTTAATTACGAATGGCTTGGGACACAGCCGTATTTTGAAAGACGTCAAAGTAATCAATCGAATTGTTGAATTTATTAACAGAAATTAGTTATATGAAAAATTTATCTTTCGCATTCATATTGTTAACGCTATTTGGATGCAATGGTTATTCTCAAGAAAAAAATAATAAAATTATGGTTAAAAAAGTGATTAAAACTGAGGCAGAATGGAAAAAAACATTGTCTCCAGAAGCTTATAATATTTTAAGGGAAAAAGGCACAGACCGACCAAGTGAAGGCGGTTATACGGGCCATTTTGAAAAAGGAACCTACCACTGTGCGGCTTGCGATTTACAGCTTTTTGAATCGGGCAGTAAATTTGAATCTCATTGCGGATGGCCGTCTTTTGATGATTCCATTGAAGGAACCGTAAACTATGTTTCGGACAGAAGTCACGGAATGATACGCACAGAGATTGTTTGCGCTTCATGCGGCGGACATTTGGGACATCTTTTTGATGACGGGCCAAAAGACACTACCGGAAAAAGATATTGCGTCAACACCACTTCCATAAAATTTGTGAAAGAGTAAAGTAAGAAGACCGAAGTCTGAAGTCTGAAGATTAAATTTCAAAAAAAACCATTTGCTGTTTTAAAACAAATGGTTTTTTTTAGTTTTATACAAGCTTATTTAAACTTCAACTTCCTTGGGTTTTGAAACAAGTCCACCATACATTTGCCACACAGTGATGCCACCGGCCACATTCACCATATTTTTTATGTGATGGTGTTTCAAAATCAATTCAGCCAAATAACCTCTCAATCCTCTTCTGCAAAAAAGAATAATTGGTTTGTTTTGATTTTTTATAAAATCGATGTGATTTCTAATTTCATCCAACGGAATATTGACGGCATTTTGTATGGTGCCTTCTTCATATTCCTTTTGGGATCTTACATCAAGCAGCAAAAATTTATTAGGATCGGTTTTAGACAAATACACTTCCAATTCTTCCACCGATATTTGAATTGCTTTATCGCCAAGCATATTTTCGGCCACAAAACCTGTGACCACCACCGGATCTTTTGCTGGTGAAAATGGTGGCGCGTAAGCCAAATCCAATTGCGACAAGTCACTGATTTTAAGTTTTGCATAAATTGCGGTGCTTAAAACATCCACACGTTTGTCCACACCCACTTCGCCAAAAAATTCGGCACCCAAAATCTCCTCATTGATAGGATTGTAATAAATTTCAGTAATCAAATCTTTTTGGCCCGGATAATAACTTGGTGTTGATCCGGCAATAGTCAGCACGGTTTCAAACGGAATTGCCAAGTCAGTCAACGCTTTCGGATTAAGTCCGGTTCTTGCCAAAGTGTAATCAAACACTTTTACAATGGCTGTTTTATAAGCACCTTTAAAAACAATATTTTTCCCTGCGGCATTCGCGCCTGCTGCTCTTCCGCCTTTATTTGAATGCGTTCCCAACGGAAAATAATCAAATTCATTGGTTTGTAAGTTTTTAATGGAAACATTATCGCCGGCTGCATACACGTCTTTTAAGGAAGTTTCCATTCTTTCATTCACTTTCAATGCGCCATTTTTAATATGGTCTGCCCCTAATTTAACCAGCAAATCGGTATTGGGCATAATGCCCACGCTCAAAATCACGAAATCTGTTTTTACAACTTCGTGGCCAGCAATAATTACTCCTGCGATTTTTCCTTTTTCATCCAATTCAAATTCAGAAACAATGCCTGATGTAATCACTTCTATGCCGTTATTTTTCAAAACTGTTTCCGCAAAAGTGGCAAATTTAGGATTCCACATAGTTAAAATTTGGTCAGCACCTTCAATCAAAGTGACTTCTTTTCCGGCTTCCCGCAAGTTTTCGGCAACTTCAACACCAATCAATCCGGCCCCGATAATGGTGATGTGTTTTGACTTGGAAGTCAAACCTTCCTTGGTAATTTTGTCAAAATCGGCCATAGAACGGCAAGTCGACCAGTTTGTGGCTATTTTTATGTTTTTTATAGGTGGAACTATCGATTTTGCGCCAGTGGCAAAAACAAGCTTGTCGTAACTGTAAACACCTTTATCTGAATAAACTGTTTTACTGTCGGTGTCAATAGAAACTATTTCCTCGTTCATTTTCACATCAATATTAAACCGCGTCCGCATCAAATCGGGTTTAACCACGATTAAATCGCTTCGGTTTTCTATAATTCCCCAAAATGCATAAGGCATTCCGCAGGTGGCATAACTTATATTTTCTCCATTTTCACACAATATTATCTCCGCATTTTCATTTTCTCTGCGCGCTTTTGCCGCTGCCGTAGGGCCTGCAGACAATCCGCCTATAATTATGATTCTGTCCATCAATCTGCTTTTATTAAATTTTTGTGCAAATTTCGACCAATTTTATAGAGTGTTGTGTAATTATTATTACGTTA
>DATIRG010000543.1:0-9661 GCA_035470005.1 Lutibacter sp.
GTCAAATGGTTTTCCATAAACTGGCTTTGCATATTCCGAGAATAAATTGCTGTCGTCTTTTGCACGTAAAGAATAGAAATAAACGGTTCCCTGTTTTAACTTTTTATCAATGTAGGATGTTGACTTATTGTCTAATTTGCTAAGCAATTCCCAAGGCGCATCCGTATTTAATTTTCGATAAATATATTGTTCCACAACATCTTCACTTTCACTTAATGCAAAATGCAGTTCTACTTCATTTTGCTTAACAATTACATTTTTGAAAACCGGTGTTGTTGGTGGAATTTTATCGGGACGTTTTACTTTTAATACTTCAGAAGATTCCGATTGGTTAAAGTTGAAGTCCAGCGCAATAATTTTATAATAAATATAAGGCGTGAGTGAGTTTAAAGTAACCGTATCCTTAAAAATTATTTGAACCGGTTTTTGTATTGAATCATTGTCGCTAAAACCTTCACGTATCAAAGAAAATTCGTGTTCATCGCTGTTGGATTTGTACAATCTGTAACCCATTAAATCGATTTCTTTATTCAGCTCAATGTTGATGGTAACAATGCCCAAAGAATCTATTTTTCCTGAAATAAATTTAGGTTTTACAGGCGGAATTGAATCTGTAATTGTTACAAAAGCAGGTGTTGAAGAACTCATATTTCCGCTGGTGTCAATGGCCTGAATCACATAATAATTGCTTTTTATGCGGTTAAAAGTCTTGTCGGTAAAACTTCTTGTGCTTTTTGACAATAAATTTTGATGCAGAATTTGAAAATTTCCATCATTGGTTTCACCACGAGCGACTATAAATCCTTTCAAATCATTATCAATAGGATCGGTAACATTCCATTCAACCAACACTTCATCGAATTTCTCGTGTTTGGCCTTTAAAATCATCGGTTTTTTTGGAGGTGTAAGATCTTTGGGCATTCCTTTTGCTGAACCAAAAAGAATTTTTTCTCCAAAAGGATTGTAACCATAAAAACGATATTCATACCATTGGTAATTTGTTAAATTTTCGTCTTTATAACCGTTGCGATTTGATGTTTCACTTAACGTATAAACGGGTGTTTCATTCAGTGGTTCGTAATTTCCGGTTTGGTTGTTTTTCCGTTCAACCAAAGCGCCGGAAACCATATCGTTTTCTTCCCAAAGAAAAGTCAATTCTTTATCACCTGTTACCATGAATATTTTTCTTTCGGTTTCTTTTTTTATGGCTGTTTCAATATTAAAAGGTAAACCAACAACTTTATAAGCAGATTTTGGTTCTTTGCTTAATTTAATCCGATAAAAATAATTTTTATCCTTTTGAACAGTTTTATCTGTATATGACAATCCAATTGCTTCAGCGACATCCTTATCTTTAATGGCATTCATCACAAAAATTAAGTATTCAAAATCTTCCTTGCTTTTTTGTTCTTTCATTTCTTTGATGCCCTCATCAAAATTGAATTTTCCACCGGTTTGTTTGTCCATATTGTCAAAAAAATCTTTTGCAAGGTTTAAATTGTGCTTTGTTTCTTCATTACCTTTTGAAAAAGCAGCAGTCCATTGCGATTCATTGTATGGAAAAACTTCAGCAATTTTGATGTATTTTAAATCTGCTTCCAATATTATTCCTTCCGTAATTTCTGCTCTTTCTACCACAAAACCATTTTTGATACCAGAATATAAAATAGATTTCTTGTCGGGGAAAAATCGCATTTCCACGGCGTTTTCTTCAGGCGAGTAACGCGCAACCAAATTGATAACACTTGTTGGCTGTTCGTCATTGCTTTCTTGTGCATTTATGCTTGAAAAAAACATAAATAGCACCATTGACAGGATCGAATATTTATTTATAGATTTTTTCATTAGTTGCTTGAATTATTTTTATTAATGATTGTTTTTGTACTCACCACTTCTACAGGCCCTGTTCTGAAAGTTTTGGTTACTGTTTGCGTAACCGGACTTCCATTTGATTTTAGTGCATTTACCCAAACGTTATTTTTAAATTCCATTAAATTGGCAACCACAATAATTTTATACCATTTATTCAGCTCAAGCGCATTTACAACAGCTGCTGGTTCTGGCGGTAAATTATCATATTCACCGGGTTGAGGGGCGGGATAAGACGTTAGTATTGTAACATTTTCAGATAAACTAACATTACTGATATTGTTAGGCACATTGCTTACGGTCATATTTGAAATTTCCTCAACAGCCGCTTGTGGGGTGAATACTTTGCTTTTGCTGTTTGAAACAGGCAATGCAACAGTTGCTGGTTGCGGTATTATTGGACCAACTTTTACATACAAATATTCGCCTAAATTATTTTTACTGAATTTTTTATTGATGGTTGCATAAACGCCGGTAGTTTCGTTTTTTTCCTGAAGTGTTACTGTTGTCACCAATTTAAATGTTCTGTTGATGATACTTCCGCTGCTTTGTTGTTCGGAGATATCAAATTCCTCATTTAGCGGCAAGCCATATTTTACCGCAATTGGCATTGTTGTGGGGAAATTATACGTGGTGCCCGGATGCACATATTTTATCAATAGCTGTTCCTGGTCTTGCGCAGCATCTTGTTGGGCAATTGCCGGTCCGGTGCTTGCAGGTTGTGTTATGTCGCCACTGCCGCAATTGTCGCCCCAATCAAAAGTTTTGTTAAACGATTGGTTTACAAGATAATTATTTATAACATGTGAGCATGTATTTGTAATATTACTACATAAAAGTCCAGTCACGCCATTGATAAGTGTATGTTTTAAATTACCATTGGGCCACTTATGTGTGCAATATTTATCTGTACACTGTCCAGGAGCAAACGTATGTGCTTTAGCGGTCCAATGACCGATTTGTATATTTCCCTGAACAGCGCCAGCCACATAAGTTGGCCTCGGAAATTTAGCATCTAACCAGCCGCCGGCTTTTATACTTGCCAAATTCCAAGTGTCATTTCCTTTCACCACTTTCGCACCTGCATCAACATAAAAACCAATATTTCCTCTTGCTCTCCATCCATTTAAACCAATTCGTTGTGAAGGATTGGCACAATTTTGTCCGATGTATTCCATCATACTTAAATTGACTTCTGCGCCGGCAGCCATCACAAGATCCAAATAGTATCCATTTACTATATGCGTATTAAAATTTTTATCGATTTTTATTCCAACACCTAAAGCAAAACCTCTTCCTGTAGCGGAATTGCCGTCTACGCCGGGCAATGACGGTATGCCCGGATATTGCTTTACAACATTGTAATAGCTGTTTCTAAATCCTTCCGTGAAACCATTTACAGGAGCTTTAATATCATTTCCAAACATTAAATATTCGTATAGATTTGCGCTGAAAATAGTTACCGTATTCGTATCTGTAGGTTCTCCAAATTTAAAAAACCATTTGTTTGTTTTCCCGTTGGTGTCCAAAGTTAAATCAACAGGGCTTGGCGTTGTGATTGGCGGTGCGTTTACGTTAACTGCAGCATACATATAAAAATGCTTGTCGGGAAAATTATAGTCGGCAATAACACTGCCTTTAATTTGTGCTTTCGCTCTGTCTATTTGAGGAAGTAAAGGCGCACCAATATAAAAATCGCCTGTAAAACCGATATTGTACATTCCTTGGCCAGCCGAAAATTGTCCACTTAAACCAACATCGGCATTAAAGGTTTCCACTTTTGGCGTGGTTCCAATAACGGCAAGCACTTTAAATCCTAAAGTGCCTTTTTTAGGTGTAAAGTCATACTTTTTTGTAGTGTTGTTTATGGTTGCCAACATATTGTTTGAGGCACCGCCGCCAAAGCCATAAAAAGCAACTCCGGGTAAAAATGGCAAGCCAGGTTGGAAAATTGCTGATGCTTCTACGCGCCAATATCTGTAGGTTGAAGAATGAAGATAACTGGTGTTTCCAAATTCGGCCAAGGCTGAAATACTCACTTTAGGTGCTTTAAAAGTTGCCTGAAGTGTTCCTTTGAAACCATTTCCAAAAACGGGATCGTCATTTCTGAATTGAATTGTCCCATCAATAGAAACTGCAGGTAAATTTGCATAAACATTGATATCAGAAATAGTGGTACCAATATATTTTGGTTTAAATTTTCCCAATCCTGAAGCATTTTGATTGTCTTCAATTGCCAATTCAACAGCCAATTTAGATTGTCCTCCAACATCTGTTGCCAAGTTAAAAAGGACATCAAAATTTAATTTTCCGTGAAGCATCTGACTGCCAGTGGTTGGCAATTGCTTAAATCCAATATTGTCTATGGTAACCGGGAAATTTGCCAGGAATTTTTGCGGACTTGCAAATGACCAGGCGCCAGCATTGAAAGTAAATTTATTGCTTGCCAAACTTGAGTCATAATTCATTGCAATTCCCTGAAATCCCAAATTCATATTTACGTTCTTGACCGGACCTAATTTCACATTGTTCCACACAAAATTTCCGTCAAGATTGGTATTAAATGTTTTTTTATTTTTATCTACATACGCAACAATATTTGAGGTTTGGGCTAAAGTCATAACGCCTTTTAACAAATGTGCATAAATTGGACCAGTAGGCTCAATGGTTAATTGAAAATAGCTTGTTTGAGAAGGCAATTGCGCGTTATTGAATAATGCAATGTATTTTAAAGGGTTTTGTATAGAATCTGCTTTGCTTACCGGCAGTCCGATTCGACCTTTTACACTGGCTTCCACAAGCGAACTCGATTCAATTTCTATATGAACCGTATCTATGCTCGCAACCAAATCGGCAACGTTTGCATTTGGAAACTGAACAACATTGGTGGCTTCAGCAAAAAGCGTAATACCCGTATTGTCAATAATCATATTTTGAACTGAAATTTGAGGTTTTCCGCCTGAATTGGTTTGCCAGGTTGTGGGCATTTCCACAACCAATTCTTTCATATAAAAACCCCTGAATAAGTTGCTTGTTTCTCCATTATAATTTTCCGGAAAGGTGATGCTGGGCGGATTTAAAACATCCGACATATCGTAAGACAAACTATCTGCCAATATTGTCATTCCCTGTGCGGAAACTATTTCAGATTTATCCAACGTGCCTGTTAAAACCAAATCATTCCAAGCGGTGCCTAAAGCAAATAATTTCGCCTTGGTTTTTGAGATGTTGTCATCAGGAGAAGGCAATAACCAATCTCTTGTAAACTCAGAATGTATTTCAATTCCGAATTGCGAAAATCCATTTTCACCCCATTCAACAAAACAACCCGTATTTGAATTTGTGGGTTTTTTAAAGGTGAAATTAATTTTGGGATTTGCAGTAATGGTAACATCTTCAACAAGTTCTATTCTATTTGGAGGCATTATAATATTGCTTGGATGAAATTCAATATTTTTAGCGATAAAACCAACCAATTGAACAGGATTTCCCCAGTCTTGCGGGGTTGTTTTGGAAGTTACCAAATTGAATTCGGATTTATTGTTTCTGAAAACCAATTCGGTAATCGCCAATTGATCTCCATTTGGAAAATTAAGTCCAAGTGGTAATTTCACAGGAGTCGTGAACTCTGATAAATTATTATAAGGAATTGTTTGATTGGTTTGGCTTTCAACCCAAGTAACCATATTTGATGCCACGCTGTTTGCCCAAGGATTGTTTGCCGCAACTTCCAAAGCCCAATCGAGCGGATAAACTGGCGCTGTATCATGAATTTCTGCTGAAATTTTTCCTGTGAGCAATTTTTTATTGGTATCAACAGTAATACTGTCAAATTTAACACTCACTCGCGCCTTCAGCCAGTTTATGAAGGCCGTCCCTTTTCCTGAAAATTTATTGGTACCGCTAACTTGTGTTGTAATAATGGCAAATTCACCATTGTAACCGGCGTAAATAGTATCGTTAACCGCAATATTTCCCGTTGGTACAACTACCTCATCATTATTAACAGGCATAGATTTATTAACATTTGGCGCTGCTTTATTTACCGTTGATATAACTACCTCATCATTAACCGGCATAGATTTATTAACATTTGGTGCTGCCCTATTTACCGCAAACTGAGAAGGGCTGCTTACTCCTGAATTTTCCCCCATTGGATTTCCCTCTCTGTTCAATGCTTGTACATTCCAAACAAAAGCCTGTATTTCTGGAGCATTAAATTCATCAGTAATATTAATCACAGCCTGTGTCATATTTTCAACATCTTTGGTGATAATGGGCTGGTTTGCCTGTATTGCTTGAGAGCCTGTTTGTCCTTCCGTCAATTGCCAAACTTTTAAACGATAGGTCACGGGTTCTTGTGGCTTTGGAATTATGGGAGTCCAGCGGAAAGTTATTGGTTTTATTAAATCAGACTCGTTAAATTCAGTACCGTTTGCCGGTGCCAATGCTTGAGATGGCTGGTAGATTTTTTGTTCGCTTTCTTTTATGGTAAACGATTTACAAGCTTCACCAATTAAAATCTGGCGATCAGTTCCATTGCCATAGAACTTTACACAAAGTTCATAAATACCCGGTTTTAAATCACAGGATTTGCCTAATAAGCTAAGCGCTGCTTCGCCCGTCCATACTTTTGCGGGTGAATTAAAATTCGCTTGTGGAGCATTGTCAACAGAATAGTTTCCGCAAACGGCACCATTGCCTTTTATAGAAACCAAAATACGGCTTTCCATCACGATTGGGGACACTTTTCCGTTTTCCATTCTGGTTTGTGCCGAAATCATGAACGGTGGCATAGATTTAGACCATTCGGAAATATTTCCACTTGGATTTGCAGGCAGCGAAATGTTGATACCGGTAATAAGATTGGTTTGCGCAAAACCCTGAAAAGAAATTGCCAATAATAGGAGCACAAGATATTTCTTCATAACTGTTGTGTTTTATTTTATGATTTCACCATTTCTGATTTTTATGCAAGTTTTGTCCTTTAACATTCTGACGGACGATTTGAGTTTTTCTATTTTTTCTGTGGGAACATTTGGGTCTTTTTCAATATCGGTGATGGCTTCTTCAATAGAGTTGTATTCCTTTATATTGGAATCATCAGCCGTTTTTTTGATAATTAAAAGCGGCGCAGAAACAGATTGTTTCTTTGTAAATAAATGCTTCAATTTTTTTAGAAAATTCCACATAGGAGTTTTGGCTTCTCTATCAAATCTAAATACAAGAAACGGCTATTGCAATAGTTAATATGCGAGCGGTAGGTGTTAATAAACTAACGGTATCTATTTTTAATTTAACGGTAAGAAAGAATAATTTATTCCTTGACAATAATTTGATAAAGCGGTGGCGGAAGGGAAATTATGACTTCTGTTCCGTGTGAATTGGTGTTTTTGTTGCTTAAATCATCAATCATAATTGGTTGGGGTAATTCCATTTTTTCACTCAACAAATGAAGGCGTTCTTCTATAATCTGAATTCCTTTTGAAATATGATCCGTGCTTTTACGTTTTTTTGCTTCATTGATTCCAATGCCGTTATCAGTTACTTTTATTATCAGTGATTTACAAATTTCGGCATCAATTTCTACATTTTCGAAAGAAAAA
This sequence comes from Lutibacter sp., assembly GCA_035470005.1. GTDB lineage: Bacteria > Bacteroidota > Bacteroidia > Flavobacteriales > Flavobacteriaceae > Lutibacter. Next base: position 7,476 of record DATIRG010000543.1, read on the forward strand.
GAAATGGTCACCAGCCCTTTAATACCTGAGTTGATAATACCGTGCCACAGCGTATTTTCAACAAAGGGCTGGATGATCATATTCGGAATCATTATAGCATTTGAATCTATATCGTTCCCTGTAATAATCTCATAAGAAAACCTTTCCTGGAACCTGAGCTTTTCAAGATTCAAATAAAGTTTAAGTCGGCTGATTTCTTCGGATAAAATTATAAATCCACTTCCGGCAGTTTCCAGATTTTTACGTATCAATTTTGCCATAATCGCTATATAATCATTGGCTTCTTCATTTCTGTTGCTGTTGATAAGATATTGTACCGAATTAAGGGAGTTAAAAATAAAATGTGGGTTCATCATGGCCGACAACGCTTGGTGTTTAAGGTCATTAATTCTCTGATTCAATTTTAGTTTTTTACGTGTTTTACGTTGTTCAATTCTGGCTTGCCAATCAGCCAATAAACCGGAAATCAATGCCACAATTAATAAAATCAACAATTTAAACCAAACAGTTTCAGTAAAACGAGGTTTCACTTCAAAGGAAAGCTGAGCCGGCTTGCTCCAATATCCATTTTGAGATTTTGCTCTAATGAGGAGATTATAATTTCCGTTTTTTAAGGAAAGAAAATTAAGAAAATCATCGTGGATATCTTTCCATTTTGTTCCATCCAATTTATATTGATACATCACAGCGCCTGAAGAAGAAAAATTTAGCGCTTTAAAGTTAATGGAAACATTTCGTTGTTCAGGCTCAAAAACCAAATGGTTATAGTTGGTATAAATTGAATCCCCTGCTTTTACAGCCATAATTTTAACCTGCAGTTGTGATAAAACAGCATTGTCAAATAAATCGATATCCAAAAATGTGATACCGCCACTTGAACCAATAGCCAACTGATTTTTTTTTCCATCATAAAAAAGTGAATAAACTTCATCAGACGGAAGTCCGGTTTGCTTATTAAAATATTTAATTGAAGAGGCTTCAAATAAATATAGCCCTTTCATATTCCCAACCCAAATTCTGTTTTTTTTGTCGGTAACAAGTGAGGTGGAAGAAGATAAATCCTGATCCCCAGCTATTTCGTAGTTAGTAATAGATTCATTTTTAAGGTTATAACGTGCAATCCCTTTTTCTCCGGCAATCCAAATATGATTGTTATTATCTTGAATGATGGCATTTATTTTTGAATTTAAAATTGGATTGGATTTAAAAAAGGTTTTCTTCAAAGTTAGTTTCCCTGATTTATCGAGCAAAACAGAAGCTTTGCATAATCCAAGTCCGGTGCCAATCCATAGCGTTTTTTCTGTATCTTCAAAAATTTGATTGATTCGGTTTGATTTGAGATTCTCTCCAAAAATATAGACTTGAGAAGCCTGGCTATGATCATCATTCAACTCATTTTGCACAGTGATGGAATTTGTTCTGCCCCCAAACAAAAACAGTCCATTGCTTAGTTTACAAAAAGACAGTCCATTAAATAAGTGAAATTTTATGTCTATATAAGTAATAGTACTTATCTCATTTTTTAAAAATGAACCTCCTACAAAAAATTCATTATTACTGTTATTAATCGAATAAATATATTCTGAAAAAGGTTTGTCATATTCATTTTTGATCTGATCGAATTTTCCGTTATCTAAAATACTGACGCCATTAAATGTTCCGAATATTAATTTGCCTGATCTATCTTTTGCTATGGAATAAATATTATTATTGTGCAATCCGTCATTTTCATTATAGCTTTTTAAGTAAAGATTGTTGATGCAAAAAACCCCTTTGCCAAAAGTGCTTACCCAAATATTTCCTTCATTGTCTTCAAAATATTTGTTTACCAGCGTATTTTGCAAGTCCAATTTACTTCCAATATCTATAATTTTGTCTGAACCGCTGGGAATCATGTAAAAACCTGAGTTCCTGGTAGAAAACCAGGTGTTTTTATTTTTATCAATTAAAATAGCGATAACATCATTGTTATCCGCAAAATCTATGTTATGTGTGCCGATTATAGCCTTGTTTTTTAATTGGTAAATTCTTCCTTTTGTTCCGATAAAGAAACTGCCATCATTGCCATTTGCAAGACAAAAAACTGAAGTTTCGGGCAAGCCTTTGATGTTTAATTTTGAAAGCGATTCAGCTTTAAAATCATACAAACCTGTTGCGGTTAAAGCCAATAAATCACCATTTGCCAG
>DATIRG010000544.1:0-3301 GCA_035470005.1 Lutibacter sp.
AACATTGAGTCCATAAAACGAGGAGAAATATTAAGCGAACTGCATTTGAGTTTTGGGGAATTTACCATTAAATCCCTGATCACCACAAATGCCGTAAAAACACTAAATTTGAAAAATGGTGATGCTGTTTTGGCATTGATAAAAACGAACGAAGTAAGTTTATCGCCCAATGATTGATTTAGCACCTTTATGGCTTACCGCCGAACTGGCCTTGATAACAACCGCTATTTTGCTGGTGGTTTCCCTGCCGCTATGTTACTGGCTGGCCTTTACCAAATTCAAATTTAAATCGGTTGTGGAAGCCATCGTGAGTTTGCCTTTGGTGTTGCCGCCATCGGTTTTAGGTTTCTATTTACTGGTTGCTTTCAGTCCGCAAAATGCCTTCGGGGAATTTTTGGATCAGTATTTTGATGTCAGGCTGGTTTTTACTTTTGAAGGATTAATCATTGCTTCGGTAATCTACAGTTTGCCTTTTATGGTTCATCCCATTCAGGCCGGATTAAAAAATTTACCCGCTTCACTGAGAGAAGCTTCTTTTACCTTGGGAAAATCAAAATTCACCACACTCATCAAAATTTTGCTTCCCAACATAAAAACCTCCATTTTAACCGGAATTGTATTAACTTTTGCCCACACCGTTGGCGAATTTGGCGTGGTTTTAATGATTGGCGGAAGCATTCCCGAAGAAACCAGGGTCGCTTCCATCGCCATTTACGATGAAGTGCAGGCCATGAATTATGAAGCAGCAAATATGTACGCTGGAATCCTTTTTGTTTTCACCTTCCTGATTCTTTTGGGCGTTTACCTTATTAACAACACCTTCAGCAAGGCAAATCCGCTCAACAATGATTAAATTTTACGCCCATAAAACCTTGCAGACAGCCGACGGAAAGCTTCCTTTGGATGTGTCGTTTTCTGTTGAAAAAGGACAATTTATCACCATTTACGGAAATTCAGGTGCCGGAAAAACCACCATTCTCCGGATTTTAGCCGGACTTACAGATGCCGAGAAATCGTTAATTGAAGTTGGTGGAGAATGTTGGACCAATACCGAGAAAAAAATTGTTTTGCCTATTCAAAAACGCTCGGTCGGATTTGTGTTTCAGGATTATGCGTTATTTCCTAATTTAACTGTTCGGGAAAATTTGGCTTTCGCGCTGCAAAAAGGAAATGATAAAAATATTGTGGATGAATTGCTGGAGTTGATGGAATTGCAATCGCTGCAAAACAGCAAACCCCAAAATTTATCGGGCGGACAAAAACAGCGGGTTGCCTTGGCCAGGGCCATTGTTCGCAAACCAAAAATATTGCTGCTCGATGAGCCGCTTTCGGCACTTGATGACGAAATGCGATTCAAATTACAGGATTATATTTTGAAAGCGCACCAGCATTATCAATTGACCACCATTTTGGTAAGCCATCATTTACCCGAAATATTTAAACTTTCCGACCACGTAATTTTGCTTGATAAAGGAAAAATCATCAAAGAAGGAACACCGGCTGTTGTTTTTTCCGAAGATAAAATAAGCAGTAAATTTAAACTTACTGGAGAAATTATCGCCATTGAAAAAAGTGATGTGATTTATATTGTCAGCGTGCTATCAGGCGCCAATATCATCAAAGTAATTGCCACAGAAGATGAAATAAAGGAATTAAAAGTTGGCGTGAAAGTTTTAGTGGCATCAAAAGCATTTAACCCGATGATTCAGAAAATAAGTTGATAAATTTAATCCTTTAAAATTAAGAATATGAAAACTTTACTTTTTTGCAGCCTGTTTATTTTTTTATCCTGCACTTCAAATAAAATTGATGAAATTCAGTGCACAGAAGAAGCACGTGCCGGATTAAATATCACTGTAAAAAATGCTGTGAGCAATCAGGTTTTGGGTGCCGGTATAAAAGTAATTGCTAAAGACGGAAATTATACAGAAACACTCGAATTTTTTGATGCCAACAATCCGGTTTTTTCTGGTGCCTGGGAACGTGCAGGAACTTATATTGTCACTGTTTCTGGTGCAGGATATGTTACTTTTGTTTCGGAATCCATAACGGTAACTTCAGACGAATGCCATGTAATTCCCCAACAGCTTCAGGTTTCTCTGCAACCGGAATAATACGTAAAAAATCTTATTTCAAAATTAATTCTATATTTGCAGAAAAATCATGACACTTCTTTTAATATATTTATTCACTGCGCTAATCATCTCTTTTATATGTTCAATTATGGAAGCGGTATTACTTTCTACGCCGGTTTCATTTCTAATAGTGAAAGAAGGAAAAGGAAATTCATGGGCAAAAATATTTATCGGCTTAAAGAGTAATATCGACAAACCTTTATCGGCAATTTTATCGCTTAATACCGTTGCGCACACCGTTGGGGCAGCAGGTGTGGGAGCGCAAGCAGTTAAAATTTATGGCGAAGCATCTTTTGGAATAGTATCCGCAATTTTAACCATTTTGATTTTGGTATTGACAGAAATTATTCCAAAAACTATTGGCGCAAATTATTGGAGAAGTTTGGCTAAAATTGCATCGCAAACCATGAGAATTATGATTATTGTTACATATCCTTTGGTTATCATGTCCGCGTTCATCACAAAAGCCATCTCAGGAAACGATAATGAGCAATCTACCAGCAGGGAAGAAATATCTGCCTTGGCGAGCATTGGTGCAGATGAAGGTATCTTTTCGGAAAAAGAACATAAGATTATTCAAAATTTACTTCGACTAAAGAATGTAAAAGTTACTGAAATTATGACTCCAAGAGTAGTTGTTGCTGTGGCGGACGAAAATTTAACCTTAAATGATTTTTTGAGAAATAAAGATTACCTAAAATACTCACGTATTCCTATTTATTCAGAAAATACAGAAAATATTACAGGTTATGTTTTTAGACAGACGGTTTTTGAAAAACTTGCGGAAGGACAACTTGATTTAAAACTGAAAGACATTAAGCGAGAAATTGTATTTGTTCAAGATTCAAAAGTATTGTTTAGCGTTTGGGAAATTCTTTTGGAAAAAAAGGAACATATTGCGGTAATTATTGATGAATATGGCGGTATGGACGGTATCGTAACCTTGGAAGATATTATTGAAACCTTGCTTGGACTTGAAATAACCGACGAAAAAGATACGGTTACCAATATGCAAAAATATGCGCGTGATCGTTGGAAAACAAGACAGGCTAAATACAATTTGATTGACAAATTAAATCTCGAAAATGATGAGCAACAAATTTAACAGCTGCCGGACTATTTTTTAAACCAAATCCAAATTTATAGAAAGTCAGCGAGTTGGAAAG
>DATIRG010000545.1:0-7054 GCA_035470005.1 Lutibacter sp.
GCAAAAGAGATATCTATAAAGTAAGATCTGCCATTGATATTGCGATGAAAGCGGTGGCTGCAAAAAGCTAATATAATTTACAATTGAAAATGGATTTGCGTTAGCGACAGCAGCGGCATCCTTTTTTGAAATGAAATGGAAAAAAAGATATAGCGGATGGCGCGGCCTGAAAGGAATGCCCAAAAAAAATCCGACAATCTAAATTACTAAAATACCAAAAAACAAAAAAATGTACAAAAACGATTTATATTTAAGAGCCTTAAAAGGAGAAATAGTTGAACGTCCGCCAGTTTGGATGATGCGTCAGGCAGGACGATTTTTACCCGAATTTAGAGAAATTCGCGATAAATATGATTTCTTTACGCGTTGCAGAACTCCTGAATTGGCTTCGGAAATTACCGTACAGCCTTACCGCAGATTTGGGATGGATGCGGCTATTTTGTTTTCGGATATTTTAGTGATTCCGCAGGCGATGAACATTGAAGTGGAAATGAAAGAAGGAACTGGCCCTTGGTTGCCAAACCCGATTCGTACCCAAAAAGATGTTGATAACGTTATTGTGCCGGATGTTACTGTTGAATTAAAATATGTGATGGATGCCATTAAAATGACCAAAGAAAAGTTGAATAACGAAGTTCCGTTAATTGGTTTTGCAGGTTCTCCCTGGACAATTTTATGTTATTGCGTTCAGGGCCAAGGTTCTAAAACCTATGATATTGCCAAAGAGTTTTGTTTTACCCAACCAATTGCAGCGCATACTTTATTGCAAAAAATTACGGATACCACGATTGCTTATCTAAAAGAAAAAGTAAAAGCGGGTGTTGATGCGGTTCAAATTTTTGATTCTTGGGGAGGAATGCTTTCTCCTGTTGATTATCAGGAATTTTCATGGAAATATATCAATCAAATTATTGAAGCATTAAAAGATGATGCTCCGGTAATTGCCTTTGGAAAAGGTTGTTGGTTTGCGTTGGAAGAAATGTCGAAATCAAATGCATCAGCTTTGGGTGTTGATTGGACAATTACACCACAAATGGCAAGAAAATTTACAGGAGGAAATATCACCTTGCAAGGCAATATGGATCCGGCACGTTTGTTGTCGCCTCCAAAAGAAATAAAAAGAATTGTGACGCAGATGATTAATGATTTCGGAAAAGATAAATACATCGTTAATTTAGGTCATGGAATTTTACCGAATGTGCCGTTAGAAAATGCGAAAGCGTTTATTGATGCAGTAAAGGAATATAAATAGTTGTTTGTTTTTGGTTAACAAAATTCTAAATCCAAATTTCGGCAAACAACCAATAAAAGTACCCAAATAATGAAAAACTTAATTCAAAAATACAATATTCCCGGTCCAAGATACACCAGTTACCCAACAGTTCCTTTTTGGGACAAAGAGGGAATTGCGATGGAAGACTGGAAAAAAACAGTGGTGAAATCTTTTAATGAAAGTAATGACAGTGAGGGAATAAGCGTATACATTCATCTTCCGTTTTGTGAAAGTTTGTGTACATTTTGTGCTTGCCATAAAAAAATAACCAAACGTCATGAAGTTGAACAGCCATACATAGAAACTGTTTTAAAAGAATGGGATTTGTACTGCGATTTGTTGGGGAGACGTCCAAAAATTAGGGAAATCCATTTGGGAGGCGGTACGCCAACATTTTTTTCTTCTGAAAATTTGAAGAAATTAATCAACGGCATTTTTAAAAGAGCCGACAAATTCGAGATTTTCGATTTTAGTTATGAAGGCCACCCGAACCATACTTCAGAAGACCAACTGCAAACGATGTACGATTTAGGTTCTCGAAGAAACAGTTTTGGAATTCAGGATTACGATCCTACTGTACAAAAAGCGATTCACAGAGTCCAAAGTTTTGAGCAGGTAAAAAAAGTACACGATTTGTCAAGGAAAATCGGCTATGAATCCATAAGCCATGATTTAATTTTCGGATTGCCTTTTCAAACAGAAGAAAGCATCAGAAATACCATTAAAAATACCATCGCTTTAAAACCGGACAGAATTGCGTATTACAGTTATGCGCATGTGCCTTGGATAAAAGGCGTGGGACAACGAGGTTTTGAGGACAGTGATTTGCCAAAAGACGATGAAAAAAGGCATTTGTATGAATTGGGAAAACAGTTGTTTTTTGACAATGGTTATGTTGAAATAGGAATGGATCATTTTGCTTTGCCAAGTGATTCATTGCATAAAGCGATGGTGGCCAAAAAACTGCATCGTAATTTTATGGGCTATACGGCAGGCAAAACCGAATTGATGATTGGTTTGGGAATGTCTTCAATAAGCGATTCCTGGTATGCCTTTGCGCAAAATGAAAAAGAAATAGATGATTATACAGAACGCGTAAATAAAGGTGAATTGCCGGTTTTTAGAGGCCATTTGTTAACAGATACCGATTTGATCATAAGAAAGCACATCTTAAATTTGATGTGTAATTTGGAAACCGAATGGAATATTGGCTTAACTTCTCAAGTTAAAAATGAAATAATTGCACGCTTAGGCGAAATTATTGGCGATGGTTTAATTGAAGTTTCTGACAATAAAATTGTGGTAAAAGAAGCGGGACGCATGTTCGTGCGAAATATTTGCATGGCATTTGATTTGAGGCTGGTAGAGAATCAGCCGGAAATACGGATCTTCTCAATGACTATATAACATAAAAAAAACCGAACAAATGTTCGGTTTTTTTATATAAAGTTTTAAGCTTCTTGTTACAATGTTCTCATATAATTAACAATTAACCATCTGTCTTCATTTGAAGGAAGTTTTTTGTTGAATGCAGGCATATCATTTCTACCAAAGGTAGTTTTATAAAATAATGCACCATCAGTTTGTGACTGGAATTTTTTACTTGAAAAATCACCTAAGTCACCTTTCATTTCTTTGGCTTTTGTTCCATCGCCATAACCTTCACTACCGTGACAGGATTTACAATGTTTACCATATAATGATTTTCCTATGGCCATATCAGTTTTAGGGTCTATTGGGTTTTTCATTGTTTGGTATTTGGCAGGAACTGCCCAGTTAGAAGTACTTGCTGTAGCTTTTGGTTCTTGAACCGCTACTTTTACAGGTGTTTCTGCTACTACAACTTTTTTAGGTTCATCAGCAACAACTACTTTTGTCACAACTTCTGTTTTGGTGGTTTCACCTGCTTTAGTCACAGTTTTTGTTGGTGTAACAACTTTTACAGGCTCTTTTACAGTGACTTTTGTAACTGTAGCAGGGTTTTCTGTGTAGGTTTTTTCTGTTTCAGTAGCGACTTCTTCCACAATAACTTCTGTTCCGTTGACGGTTGTTACTGAATCAATGAGTACAGTTTCTGTAACAATAGAATCATTACTTGTTACTGTTACTTCTTGCTTTTCTTTTGGAGCACAATTTTGAAATATCAGGGTTGTTCCTAAAATTGCAATAATAAATAATTTTTTCATTTTATTTTGTTTTATAGATTGTTAGAATATTAATTTTAAGTAACAAAAGTAGCCTATCGGATCAGTTAATTTGTTACATAATTTTTAATGAAACTTGCATTATTCATCTATTTTTGAAGATATAAATATTTTTTTTGGTGATTTATGAATTTTTAAAGCTATTTTTTTATTTTATTTAGAAGAAATATATTTTAAAAAAGCGCAAAAAAAAGGTTTAGCGACAGCTAAACCTTTTTTAATCAATCAATCTAATCAGATCGATTGAACCAAATCATTAAAAATTATTTTTTTAATGTTCTGATGTAGTGAACTAATGCCCAAACATCATCTTTTTCAGTGATTTTCTTTTCATAATTAGGCATGTCTTTTCTTCCGATGTAGCTTTTGTAAAATATTGCGCCATCAGATTGTGCCTGAAACTTTTTAGATGAAAAATCACCTAAATCTCCTTCAACTTCTTTAGCTTTTGTTCCGTCTCCCAAACCTGTATTTCCGTGGCATGATTTGCAGTGTTTTGCGTATAACGATTTTCCTAAAGCTATATTTGCTTTGCTGGCTTCAACCGTATTTTTCATAGTTTGGTATTTAGCGGGAACTTTCCACTCCTCTTGCGTTAATTTTGTAAAGGAAAAAAGTCCAATACTAATTATTCCGATAATCATTAAAATTTTAACTGTTCTCATTTTTTTCGAATTTATATTAATTATTATTTTTAAATAGTTCCTTACACTTTAGGCGGTAATATGACCTTTTAAGATTCTTGTTCTAGCTCTAAATCTTGACCTTCTTTTTTAATTTTAAATAAATTTATGAAGGTGTAAATATAGTTTGCCCATACACCAACCAATAAAATTGTTAAAACCACATACATCCAAATTGGCGCGGCGCTGGACCATAAAGTATTTTTTGCTTCTTTTATTTGCGTTTCAAAGACGCCCCATTTAATGTTTTTCTTTTGAATTACAGTTCCATATTCTTCATGTTCTTCAATAATTGAAAAGACGGTTAAATTTCCATTTTTGTCACCCGGCAAATTGGTAGGCATTTCAAATTCAAAGGCACCTTCACTAATAGTTCCTTCGGCAATTTTCATTTTTGAAAGCATGCCTTGAACATAAATGATGACATCAGTTTCTTCCATAGGAATTTCAGCGCCAGTTTCATCAAAGGTAAATGCGGTTACCAAAACCATTTTAATGCTGTCTATTTCCTCCAAATTAAGTTCTAAGCGAATGTTCTTAACCATTAATTCTGCAGATGACTCTTCTAGAGCTTCATTGCCTTCAAACCTTGCCATTAAATTTATGTTCCCAGTTTCATCCATTAAATATTTTTGATTTTCAGGAAGTGTAATTTGCGCAATTCCTTTTTGGGATGTCTTGGAAGATCCCAAAAGTACTTCTTCACCATTTAAAACATTGAAAAATTTGATTTCTGCATTATAAATTGGAAGAATGTCTTTTCTGTCTTCATTATTTTTGCCGGTAAAACTTGCTTCAAGCAAACGAGAATTGTCATCTTGTTTTACAGTTTTAAATTCAAATGACATGCTATAATTACTTGCGTCAGTTTCTTGGGCAATGCTACTAGTACTGAATAGCAATGCAACTAAAAATGAGGTAATTTTTATATAAAATAAGTTACTTTTCATAATTTGATTTTTTAAGACTCAGTTACAGTTCTGTTTTCTTTTTTTCGTTTTAATTGTTTTCTTTTTTCCAGGTCAATGATTCCTGACATTGGAATTGCAGGAACAAATTTTAGGATAAGTGTAAAAAACAATAAAAATGCGGCAATACCGGTTAAACTAAGCGACCATTCAACCCAAGTAGCAGTGTAATGCACAAATTCGGCTCTGGTATCTTGAATTGGCAAATAAGGTGTTTCTAAAGTTGGTACAACAATCAAATATTTATTCAACCATATTCCCATCACTGAAATAACCGCAGCGAGCGTAACCAATTTTGCAGTTCTCAATTTTTTAAAGAACAGAATTGCAATCGGCAATAAAATTCCAAAATAATTAGCGAAAATAAATTGCCAGAAATACCTTGAAAACAACGTGTTTAATAAATCGACATCATGTTTTTTATGGCTAAACCATCTTGAAAAATATTCAGAAAATGTGAAATAACCGTATAATAATGAGATTATTAATAATAGTATTCCGCCGCTTAAAAAATGTATTTTAGTGATGTACCTTTCTAATTTATAGAATTTTCTGATAATATACATCGCTATAATAATAACTGCAACTCCTGAATATAAACCTGAAATAATAAAATAAGGTGCAAAAATTGAACTGTTCCAGCCCGGTTGAACCGTTAAGCTGAAGATCCATGCAAGCACTGAATAAGCCACGATTGCCATTGCAATAATCATCACCGACATAATTCTGATAATTTTATGCAATCTATCATGCTGCGTTGGTGTATCCTGATAGCCAATAGCTAAGAATTTATACATTTTTTTTCGCCAATTTGACACTTCTGAATTATCTTTGGAAGCATCTCTTAAAATCGCTAAGTCTGGAATAAAAGTCAAGTATAAATAAACAAAACAGCCAATAAGATCGGTAATAATTGCAATAATATCCCACGTAATTGGAGATTGAATTCTAGGGTAAATAAATAAATAATGAAGACGGTCTAACCTACCAATACATAATAAAATAAAAACCGGTCCAATTATTAATGATAATACCGTAGTAATTTCCACAATTCTTGCGATGGAATTTTTTAGCGGAGTCTCAAAAAAGTGTAATACGCCCGCAATAAATGCACCCGAATAACTAAGGCAAACAAAAAATATAAAATTAACGATGTAAATTCCCCAAACTACATTATCACGCATTCCGGTAACTTCGTGTCCTTGCATTAATTGAAGAAAAAAGGCATAAAGTCCCACTAATATGATGGAAATTAATCCTACAATCCAAATTTTTGACAATAAACTGGATTTTTCAAGCATTGGAGAAAGTTCATTCACCAATTCGCTTTTTCTAGTATTTATATTCATAATTATTAGTGTTAAATTTTACCTTGTTTTTTTAGATCTTGTACATAAGGCACATCTTTATATCGCTCCACAATTTCTTCGTCTATATCAAAACCTCTTTCTAAAGGGAACTGTCTGTTAACTGCTGGTAAATAATAAACATTGGGCTTGGTTCCCAAATGCTCTAAATGACGATATCCGCCACGGTCATTAATTAATTGGGAGAAACGAACAGTTTCTTCACCATTTGTAACAATATCTTCATTTTTATCCCCAAAGTAAATTACACCCATTGGGCAAGCTTTTGCACAATGCGGCAATTCTCCCTGGCGCAATAAATCCGGACAAAAATCACATTTCATCACAGTTCCTTCGGCTGCAGGAATACTTGTTTCCGGCGAATAGGGCTGACTTTTATCGTCAAATTTATCTTTGTGGCCCCAATTGAACTGTCGTGCAGAATATGGGCAACTTGTAACACAGAATTTACAGCCAATGCAACGATCATTGTCTATCAAAACAATGCCATCCTCTATTTTAAATGTGGCGCCGGTTGGGAAAACAGTAACACATGGAGGTTCATCGCAATGAAAACATG
>DATIRG010000546.1:0-2234 GCA_035470005.1 Lutibacter sp.
ACGGAACCTGCGCCATAGTTGGTGTAGGAATTAGAATTTTCTTCAACTTTTCGGGATCATCACGCAATTCTCGCGGATATCATAACCGAACGGAAAATCGTTCGCGTCCTTCAATGGTTGTGGTTATTGGCATTCCGCCAATGGCAGTTTCAATTGCTTGCTGTGTTTGTTCGATACTTAATCCGAAACGTGCAATTTTATTTCTGTCGATATTGATATTAAGATAGGGTTTTCCCACAATTCTATCGGCAAAAACAGCATCCGCTTTTACGGAAGGAACTTCTTTTAAAATGTTTTCAAGCTGCACGCCAAATTCCTGAATCGTATTTAAATCGGGGCCATAAACTTTGATACCCATCGGCGCGCGCATACCTGTTTGAAGCATCACCAATCGGGTTTCAATAGGCTGCAATTTTGGCGCTGAGGTAATTCCGGGTAAGGCAGTTACTTTGATAATTTCATTCCAGATATCATTGGGAGATTTTATTTGTTTTCTCCAATTTCTGAAATTTTCACCACCGTCATCGGGAATTAAATCTATTTTAGTAACACCTTTAAGAATGGCATCTTCATTAGAAAGTGAATCACCCGATTTTAGGATAAAACGATCATCATCATCAGTTTTGAACTTTTCCCGATGTCCTCTTTCATTTAAAATAAATTCCGATTTATACCCAATCACATTCTCATACATAGAAATCGGTGCAGGATCCAAAGCAGTTTCTGCCCTTCCAAGTTTACCTACCGCAACTTCAACTTCAGGAATATTAATAACCGCCATATCCAGCAATTGCAGGGTTTTGGTGGTTTCTTCAATTCCTGCGTGTGGCATAGAAGTTGGCATCAATAAAAAACTTCCTTCATTTAACGATGGCATAAACTCTTTTCCAATTCCTGGAAATTTATGGCTCATATAAGAATAAACAGTAGTCGATTTAAGGTTAAAACCTATTTTTTCATAGCCTTTTGCGGCCCAGCCAAATACGCTATTAAATCCAATCCAGATAAACAATCCGAAGAGGATGGTAAAGAGCGGCAACATTAAAAATTTCACTTTGTTATTTAAACACCACACAAGTATTTCTTCATAATAATGAATCACAGCGATAATCATTGATAAAACTGAAGCAATGATAATGATGACCATTAAATAATTTGAAAACAGACTGTTTTGATGCCCAAGCGGCGCCCAAGATTTTGTAAGCAGCAATGTGGTAAACAATAGAGCGATGCCAACGGTGATTAAATTTGAGTGTTTTCCCAAATATTTTGGATAAACTGGCACTAATAAATTTTTTATTCCGATTAAAGTAAGCACCAAAGGAATCAAGGTTGAAAATACAATTGCCAATACAATTCCGGAAATAATTAAAGTCAAATTCCAAAATTTGCTGATTTTTTGTTTAGAATTTTTAAAGCCAAAAACCAAATAAGCGAGGGTTGGCAAAAACACAACACCAATAAAAAAGGAGGCGCCCAACGCAAAAGTCTTGGTAAAAGCCAGCGGCCTAAATAGTTTTCCTTCGGCATTTTCCATAAAAAACACTGGTAAAAAACTGACGATGGTGGTTGCAATACCAACGGTTATTGCCGGTGCAATTTCAATAGTGGCATCATAAATTACGCCGATAAGCTGTTTTCCTTTTTTGCCGACATTTTGCGGCATTTCAAAATATCGGATGTTATTTTCAACAAAAACAATTCCAACATCAACCATAACGCCAATGGCAATGGCAATTCCTGAAAGCGCGACCACATTGGCGTCAACACCCGCATAACGCATAATAATGAAGGTCATAATTACCGCTAAAGGCAGCAAACTTGCAATAATTACAGAGGCTCTTAAATTGAATAACAGAATGATAATTACAATAATGCTGATGATAATTTCTTCGGTTAAGGCGCTTTCCAGCGTACCGATTGTTTCCTGAATTAATGCGGTTCTGTCGTAAAATGGAACAATGGTTAACTGGCTAACTGTGCCATCTGCCAAGGTTTTTTTAGGCAAACCTGTTGAAATTTCCTTGATTTTGGCTTTCACGTTGTTGATGACTTCCAGCGGATTTGAGCCATAACGCGCAACTACAACACCACCAACAACTTCGGCGCCTTCTTTGTCCAAAATTCCTCTTCTTGGCGCAGCTCCCAAACTCACTACAGCAAGGTCTTTAATAAGTACAGGCGTGTTATTTTTCACCGTTACCACTGCTTTTTCAATGTCTTCAATAGACATG
>DATIRG010000547.1:0-8478 GCA_035470005.1 Lutibacter sp.
GTGTGCCGTATATTTTTGAACTCCATGGCGAATATAATTTTCGCGCTTGCTTGATGGTCAATATTGCATTTTCATTATCATGCTTTTCATGAAGATACAGGTGAATGGCAGTGGCAATGGCAGCAGCAATTTCTCCTGTAAATTTTTCATCAGCAGCCACTGAAATGTCTTTAATTTTTCTGTCTCTTCCTTTGGTAATGATCTTATATACGTAAAGCATAATAGGCACACTGTACTTAAAAAATAATGTCAGAATAAGCAATGAGCCAAAAACGATGAGCATTCCTGTGATCAAAATAACGTAACCTTCGCTTAATTGATCTATTTCTATTGGGTTAGGTGTCATTATAGTGGAATGTTTGAGTGTTTTTTAGGCGGATTTACTTCTTTTTTGTTGGAAAGCAGCTCCAATGCTCTGATGATTCTGAAACGTGTGTTTCTGGGTTCAATTACATCATCAATAAAACCATATTTTGCAGCCACATATGGGTTTGCAAACTTAACAGTGTACTCTTCCTCTTTCTTCTCAATGTACAGCTGTTTTTCATCGGCATCCTCTATTTTTTTGATATTGGATCCTTCCAATACTTCTACAGCGCCTTTGGCTCCCATTACGGCAATTTCAGCAGTTGGCCAGGCATAATTTAAGTCGCCGCGCAATTGTTTGCAACTCATAACATCATGCGCGCCACCGTATGATTTTCGCAGTGTAATAGTCACTTTTGGAACGGTTGCTTCACCATAAGCAAACAATAATTTTGCACCATGAAGAATAATTCCGCCATATTCTTGTCCGGTTCCAGGCAAAAATCCGGGAACATCAACCAGAGTTACAATCGGGATATTGAAAGCATCGCAAAAACGAACAAACCGCGCCGCTTTTCTCGAAGATTCACAATCTAAAACACCGGCGTAATATTTTGGCTGATTTCCAACGATACCAACAGATCGGCCATTGAATCTTGCGAATCCGACAACAATATTTCGGGCATAGTTTCTGTGGACTTCCAAAAATTCGGCATTGTCTGTGATTGTCGTAATCACATCAAGAATATCATAAGGCTGATTCGGATTTTCAGGAATAATTTCATTCAATACATCTTCCAATCTGTCAATTGGGTCGTCACATTTATGACTTGGTGGGTCTTCTAAATTGTTTGAAGGCAGGTAACTGATCAATTTTCTGATCAGCAATAGATTTTCTTCGTCGTTTTCAGCAAGGAAATGTGAAACACCCGATTTTGTTGAATGAATTTGAGCACCACCCAATTCTTCAGCACTTACAACTTCACCAGTCACCGCCTGTACCACTTTTGGTCCCGTTACAAACATATAACTTGTTTTATCGGTCATAATGGTAAAATCAGTCAATGCGGGAGAATAAACTGCGCCACCGGCGCAAGGTCCTAAAATGGAAGAAATTTGTGGAATAACGCCGGAAGCCATAATATTTCTCTGGAAAATTTCGGCATAACCGGCCAAAGATCTCACACCTTCCTGAATACGTGCGCCGCCACTGTCGTTCAATCCAATTACGGGAACGCCAATTTTCATGGCCATATCCATAATTTTGCATATTTTCAATGCATATGTTTCTGATAAGGATCCGCCAAATACAGTGAAATCCTGCGAGAATACATAAACAATTCTGCCGTCAATAGTTCCGTGACCTGTAATTACGCCATCAGACAGGTAAATTTCTTTATCCAGTCCAAATGATTTTGTTCTGTGGGTTACAAACATATCGAATTCTTCAAAACTTTTTTCGTCCAAAAGAATGTCAATTCGTTCGCGTGCTGTTAATTTTCCTTTTGCATGTTGGGCTTCGATGCGTTTTTCGCCGCCTCCCAGTCTTGCTTCAACTCTTTTTTCAATGAGTTCATTAATTTTATCTTGATTTGCCATTATTATATAATTTTCTTATCTTTTTATGCTGATGAATTTTCTTTGCCTTCTATGATTGGAGGAATTGTTACTATTTTTGTTTTGAACAAAGCTCCGTAAGCACGCCGTGGGTTGATTTTGGATGAAGAAAGCCTATATTTAATCCTTCCGCACCTTTGCGCGATTCCTTGTCTACAAGTACCGCTCCACGCTGCTCGGCCAATTTTAAAGCTTCTGTGGCATTGTCAACTGCAAAAGCAATGTGGTGAATGCCTTGACCTTTTTTGGCGATGAATTTGCCAATTGGCCCATCGGGCGAAGTGCTTTCCAGCAATTCGATTTTTGTGTTACCTACCAAAAAAAAGGCTGTTTTCACCTTTTGGTCAACAACCTCTTCAACAGCATAGCATTTTAATCCCAATACTTCTTCATAGTATTTAATGGATTCTTCTAGGCTGTCTACTGCTATTCCAATGTGTTCTATTTGTGAAATATTCATTAATACAGGTATTTTAGATGTTAAATTTTAATTAATCCCAAAATAGAGGGTTAATTTTTGAAGTTTTCTGAATTGTTCTGTAAATTTAATTAATACTCAAAGTTAAAAAGATGACAGATGTCATATAATTGATTAAACTGCTAAAACGTTGTAGTTTTTTAAGTAATTAATTATCAAGTATTTAGTTTTTTTGATGGTTGGCTTTTTCGCAATATTTTGAGCCAATAGTAATGAAGTAAAAAGGTTTTAAAAAAAAGCCCCGAAATTTATTTCGGGGCTTTTTTTAAATGGTTGATCTGCTGATTATAATGCATCATATTTAATCTGCAAATTCTTTAACATGCTGTCTGAAATTTTTTCCAGATCAAATTGATGTTTCCATCCCCAATCTTTTCTTGCTTGGGAATCATCAATGCTGCTTGGCCAACTGTCGGCAATGCTTTGTCGGAAATCAGCATGGTAAGAAATATCAAATTTTGGAATAAAATTTTTAATTTCTTCGGCAATTTCTTTCGGCGTAAAACTGATGGCAGCCAAATTGTAGGATGATCTTATTTTGATGTTTTCAGCAGGCGCATTCATAATTTTCAGCGTGGCGTCAATGGCGTCGTCCATATACATCATCGGCAATTTGGTGTCTTTGCCCAAAAATGAATCGTAATTGCCGTCTTGCAATGCTTTATGGTAAATTTCAATGGCGTAATCTGTTGTTCCGCCGCCCGGACTTGTTTTCCAGCTGATGATTCCCGGATAACGGATGCTTCTTACGTCTACCCCAAATTTATTGAAGTAATATTCGCACCAGCGTTCGCCCGCCAGTTTGCTTATTCCGTAAACGGTGGTTGGTGCCATCACGGTTTCTTGCGGTGTATTTTCTTTTGGTGTTGTTGGTCCGAATACGGCGATGGAGCTTGGCCAAAACACTCTTTTAATTTTTCCTTCTTTGGCCAGATTCAGTACGTTAAATAGCGAATTCATATTGAGTTCCCACGCTTTTGCAGGGAATTTTTCACCGGTTGCAGAAAGCATGGCGGCCATTAAATACACTTCGTTAATCGCATATTTATCAATAACTGCAGCAATCTGGTCATAATCCAGCACATTTAAAAATTCAAAAGGGCCCGACTGCATTAATTCTTCGCTTCCCTGGCTGATGTCAGACGCGATTACGGCGTTTTTCCCAAGATTTTCGCGTAATTTTAACGTCAGTTCCGTACCAATTTGTCCGCATGCACCAATAATTAATATGCTTTTATCCATAGAGCCAATATCCTTATTATTAAGGTAGCAAATATACTGAAAATTAAAATTTTAGTTTATTTCGAATTGTTTTTTATCAAATTATTAATTTTTATTTAAAATAGTGTAATAATTAGTATTTTTGACGTTAATAAGTTTTACAATGAAGTACATAATCCCTTTTTTATTAATTATTTTATTGACAGGTTTTTCCTGCAACAAAACCAAAGATGCGCAGGAAGTTTCTGAAAAAGCAGATTCGTTAAAATTGGATGCGAATCGGATAGAAAACAGGATTGGTGAAACGTTAATTCCTGAGGCAAAAGCAGCGATGGACAATTGGAAAGAATACCAGCTTGTGGATGAAATGCTGTTAAAATATTACAGTATCAGTACCTTGGAAGCGCTTAGCAACGCCGATGAACTTTCCCGATTGGTGAAGATGATGAAAGATTCCATCAAAATTGAGAATTTGAAAAAACCGAATATCATTGCACGGATCAATGTGCTGGAAAATGAAACGTTGCGTTTGGCCGATATGGCCGCGATTCCTTCAATTTCAAAAGAAGAAGTAAAAGAGGAAGTCAACAACATTTTGGCAATTTACTCCGCAATGAATTCAAAGATTAACACCATTTATCAGTCGGAAAGTCTTCAAAATATGTTGGAGGTTGATACGGAAGTGCCTGTTAATATTCAAGAAACAACAACACCGCCGCCATACTTGAATATGGAACGGACGAGACTTTTAAATAATCCCAAAGTAAAGCAATGATAAAAAAAGTTATCATAGTTATTTTCATCGTTGTGTTTTCCTCCTGTGAAAATAAAAAAACCAATGCTGAAAATACAAATAGCACTTCTGAAAAAGAAGCCGTAAACACCTTGCTAGATGCTTGGCACAAAAGTGCTTCTGAAGCAGAATATGATTCTTATTTTAAATCTATGGCCAAAGCAAGTGTTTTTATTGGAACCGATGCGTCAGAAAATTGGAATAAAAAGGACTTTAAAGCATTCAGTAAACCGTTTTTTGATCGGGGTGAGGCCTGGGATTTTAAGCCACTCGAACGCAATGTTTATATGGCTGCCGATGCAAAGACCGCGTGGTTTGATGAACTTTTAGATACTTGGATGGGCGTTTGTAGAGGATCTGGCGTTTTGGTAAAAACCGAAGAAGGATGGAAAATTGAACATTATGTGCTTTCTGTGACCATTCCAAATGAGGATATTGATTCGGTCATTGTAATAAAAAAAGAAAGGGATTCAGTGATTCTGAACAAATTAAGACAGCAGCAATAAGCTTTTATTTGAGCAAACCATTCATTACTTCATAAATAATTTCAGATTCATAGCCTTTTGAACTCAAATAACTGACCAGCTTGCTTCTTTTTTTGAAAGCGTTCGGTTCCTTAATTAATGCCCATTTTTTTTCTGCAACTTTTTGGATGGTCTTTAAATAATCAGTTTCATCAATTTCTTTTAAGGCAGTTTTAATATTATAAGATGAAACATTCCTAAACTTTAGTTCATTTACAATTTTAATTCGACCCCAGTTTTTTATGGAGAATTTTCCTCTTGCAAAGGCTTTTGAAAAGCGTTCTTCATTCAAAAAATTATGCTGCAGCAAATGAAGCAGTATCTTTTCTTTGGCTTCGGGAATCATATGCAAATCATACAGTTTTTGGTCAACTTCTTTATGGCAGCGTTCCTGATAGGCACAAAAGTTCTCCATCAACTTGGTCGCCTCATCTACCGTATAAGATTTTTCGTTTTTCATTCCATACAAATTAAATAAAAAAAAGCGACTCTGAAAGAATCGCTTTTGATTAAATTACTGTTTTCTGTTCAGCTTAAACTTAAAGTTGTTCAGCAATTGATACATCACCGGAACAATGACCAAGGTTAAGAAAGTTGCAAAGGTCAAACCAAAAATAATGGTCCAGGACATTGGGCCCCAAAAAGCGACGTTTTCACCGCCAATGTAAAATTCAGGGTCAAACTCTGTAAACAGGGTCATAAAATTGATGTTGATTCCTACCGCCAATGGCACCAGTCCTAAAATGGTGGTGATTGCGGTTAACAATACAGGCCTTAAACGCGTTTTCCCGCCTTCAACAATACTTTCATTTATAATTTCTTTGGTTAAAACGCCTTCATCCAAACCTTCTTCCAATCGTTTGCGAACCATAATCAAGTTGGTGTAATCAATAAGCACAATGGCATTGTTCACCACAATACCCGCCAGTGAAATAATTCCAATCATGGTCATCATAATCACAAATTCCATTCTGAAGACAATCAATCCAAGCAATACGCCAATTAAACTCAATAAAACTGTCAATGAAATAATGATTGGGGTTGAGGTTGAATTAAACTGTGCCACCAGTATCAGGAAAATGAAAAATACCGCAATTAACAAAGCCTTGCTTAAAAACGCCATTTCTTCGGCCTGTTTTTCTTGCTCACCGGTAAAGGAAATGCTTGTGTTTTTTGGCAAATTGTAATTTTTCAGTTCGGTTTTAATTTGTTCATTTATTTCAGTGGCATTGTAACCTTCCAAAACATTGGATGCAATGGTAATTACCCGGTCTAAGTCTTTTCTTTTAACGGAACTAAATGTTGAGGAAGCTTCAGTATGTGCAATTGACGAAATTGGAACCTGAACGATTTTACCGCTGCTCTGATTTCTAAAGGTGATTTTTTGGTTGATCAGGGCCTCTTTATCATAACGATATTTATCTGTCAAACGCATATTTATCGGATAATCATCCTCGCCGTCTTTAAAAGTGGAGATTTCTTTTCCGAATAAGGAAGTTCGAAGCGCATCACCAATTTGGCCGGTTGAAACATTCAAACGCCCTGCTTTTTGTCGGTCGATAATAATCGGCAATTCAGGTTTTCCCTGTTCAACATCCAGTTTTAATTCTTCAACACCTAAAATATTTTTATTTTTGATGAATTGTTTGATGTCTTCGGCGGTTGCCAATAAAGCTTCGTAATCATCGCCCGAAACTTCAATATTGATTGGGGCACCAGCCGGCGGACCGTTGGCAGGTCTGTCAACAATGATATCAACGCCCGGAAGATCCTTCAATAATTCTCTGATTTCTATTAAAACATCTTCGGTATTTATATCACCACGCTCAATAAATTTAACAAAATCCACAGTAATACGGGCTTTATTGGGCGTAGTTCCGCCATCCTGTCCGCGATTTGGGTCGCTGGTTCCTTCACCAACTTGTCCAATTACGGAAGTAACCAGGATATTCTTTCCATCTACTTCGAATTTTTTCAGGTGATTTTGAATGCTGTTTTCAACATCCATGGAAAGTTTATTGGTAACTTCTATATCTGTTCCAATGGGATATTCCAAATAAACATACACTTGTTTTGGGGGCGTTTCCGGGAAGAAAAGCACTTTTGGAGGAAATGCCATAAAAAGCAGAATAGACAAAAACAACAAACCAAATGTTCCTAAAAAGAACCATTTTGGTCTTTTTCCTCTCAAGGCATATTGCAAAGTGCGTTCATAAAAGTTTTCTAATTTCGGCAAAAAATTATTTTGAAACCATGCTGTGCCGGGCGTTAAAAATTTTGTGTTGATCACCCTAAGCAATCCGGCGAGCATAAGTAACAATCCAATGGCATTCATCCATTTTATATCTAAAGTCAATCCTGCAATAATTAAAATAACACCAACAGAAAATAAAATGGAACTAAAAATCACTATTTTTTTGAAATTTACTTCATCTTCCTTTATTTTCATATAAACCGCCGTCAACATTGGGTTTATTACCAATGCAATAAACAAAGACGACAATAAAACTATGATTAAAGTAATTGGCAGATAGCGCATAAATTCACCCATCATTCCCGGCCAAAAAGCCAATGGGAAAAAGGCGGCCAGCGTTGTTGCAGTTGAGGCGATGATTGGCATGGCAACTTCACCAACGCCGTATTTTGCGGCATCAATTTTTGAATAACCTTCATCCAACATCCTGTAAATATTTTCTACAACAACAATCCCGTTATCCACCAGCATTCCCAATGCAATCACCAAAGAGAATAATACCATCGTATTTAGGGTGACGCCCATGGCATTCAAAATGATGAATGACATAAACATAGACAATGGAATGGCGATACCCACAAAAAGGGCATTTCTGATTCCAAGGAAGAAAAGCAGCACAACAACCACTAAAATAATTCCCAGAATAATGCTGTTTTCCAAATCAGAAACCATGGTTTTGGTATCGTTGGTTTGGTCGTTGGTTTTAGAAATGTATAAATTTGACGGAAAATAGCTTTCTTTGGCTT
This sequence comes from Lutibacter sp., assembly GCA_035470005.1. Classification (GTDB taxonomy): domain Bacteria; phylum Bacteroidota; class Bacteroidia; order Flavobacteriales; family Flavobacteriaceae; genus Lutibacter. The sequence continues at coordinate 7,940 of DATIRG010000547.1, forward strand.
TGGCAATAATTGCATCAATTTGCGTGGAAGCATTGATTAAATTTTCACCGCCGCGTTTGGTCACGTCAAGCATCACCACCGGTTGTGAAAATTCACGGGCATAGCTTTGTTTTTCCTGCTCTTTAAAGGTAACGGTGGCAATATCGCGCAAGTAAACAATTTCTTCGTTTTCCTGTTTTATGATGAGGTCGGCAATTTCTTCAGCCGATTTAAATTCTCCCAAAACACGAACATTTCTGCGCAAGCCGTTTTCCAGCAAATCACCGCCGGAAACCGTCATGTTTTCATTTTGAATGGCTTGAGAAATGTCGTTAAAGCTGATTTTGGAAATTTCCATTTTGTATAAATCAACGCTGATTTCCATTTCCTTGTCCTGAATACCGCGGATTTCAACCTTTGAAATTTCAGGGACTTTTTCAATTTCTTCTTCTAAATATTCTCCGTATTCTTTAAGTTCATCCATAGAAAAATCACCCGACAAATTGATGTTCATAATAGGCATCAATTCGGCGAAGTTCAGTTCTTTTACAGTTGGGTCT
>DATIRG010000548.1:0-2974 GCA_035470005.1 Lutibacter sp.
TAGAATAATTAGGGTAGATTAAATTTTTGATCTGTTTAGACGTTTAATTGTTTAACTGTTTATTTTTAATTTTTGCATTTAACCTTTTTGATAATATTAATCCAAGCAAATATCTCATAAACAAAGCTTTTCCGAAGGAAAGGCTTTTTAATTTACACAATCTTTGATATTCTTATTTTTCAACATTCAAATATTCATTGATAATTATCAAGTGTCATATTGGCATATCTCAAAAAATGGCAATACTTTTGCAAGCGAATAAAGGATAATTATTTTATGTAAAAATTATGAGTAAAAAGAAAGACAATAAGGAGCCGAAAGAAATAAATGAACAAGAAGTTAATCAGCAGGAAACTCAGGAAGTTAGTGTTGAAGAGCAACTAAAACAAGATCTTCATCAGGAAAAAGACAAATTTTTACGATTATTTGCTGAGTTTGAAAATTATAAAAAACGCACTTCACGCGAGCGAATCGAGTTATTTAAAACTGCCAATGAAGAATTAATGACAGTTTTATTGCCAGTTTTGGATGATTTTGACAGGGCTTTAAATGAAATAAAAAAAGCAAGCGAAGAAAATAACGAGCTTTTAAAAGGCATAGAGTTGATTAATAATAAATTACGTAACTCGTTAGCTCAAAAAGGCTTAAGTGTTATTGATGTGAATGCAGGTGATGTTTTTGATGTTGAATTGCATGAAGCCATTACACAAATTCCTGCACCAAGTGATGATTTGAAAGGAAAAATTATAGATGTTCTTGAGCAAGGATATAAATTAGGTGAAAAAGTAATCAGATATCCAAGAGTGGTAATAGGACAATAAATAAAGAAATGAAGCAAGATTATTACGAAATACTGGGCATTTCAAAAAATGCCACTCCTGCAGAAATTAAAAAAGCTTACCGACAAAAAGCTGTAGAATTTCATCCTGATAAAAATCCGGGAAATAAAGCTGCCGAAGAAAAATTTAAAAAAGCTGCGGAAGCATACGAAATACTAAGCAACGAAAATAAAAAAGCACGTTACGACCAATATGGGCATGCGGCCTTCGAAAATGGTGGCGGCGGTGGTGGCTATGGCGGAGGCGGAATGAACATGGATGATATTTTCAGTCAGTTTGGAGATATTTTTGGTGGTGGTTTTGGTGGCGGCAGTTTTGGCGGCCAAAGTCGTGGAAGAGCACGTGTGAAAGGAAGTAACTTGCGAATCAGGGTTAAATTAACGCTTGAGGAAATAGCAAACGGCGTTGAAAAAAAGGTAAAAGTTCGCAGAAAAGTAATGGCCGAAGGTGCCACTTATAAAACTTGTACCACGTGTAACGGTGCCGGTCAGGTGATGCGCGTTACAAATACTATTTTGGGACGTATGCAATCTGCATCTACTTGTCCAACTTGTCACGGCGCTGGTGAAATTTTAGATAAAAGACCTAAAAATGCCGACGGTGACGGATTAGAATTTAAAGAAGAAACAGTATCGATAAAAATTCCAGCAGGTGTAACGGAAGGCGTTCAGCTAAAAGTAAACGGTAAAGGAAATGCGGCTCCGGGAAACAATGCGATTGATGGAGATTTAATTGTGGTTATTGAAGAAATACCTCACGAAACCTTAAAAAGAGAAGGGACAAACTTACACTTCGATTTATACATTAATTTTTCTGAAGCGGTTTTGGGAATTTCAAAAAACATTGATACCGTGACAGGAAAAGTTAAAATTAAAATTGAACCGGGAACACAGTCCGGAAAAATTTTACGTTTGCGCGGAAAAGGAATGCCAAGCATTGACAATTATGGAAATCGTGATTTGTTGGTTCATACCAATGTTTGGACACCTCAAACACTGTCAACGGAACAAGAAGCGTTTTTTGAAGCCAATAAAAAAGATGAAAATTTTAAACCCAATCCTTCAAAATTAGATAAATCATTTTTTGAAAAAGTAAAAGATATGTTTTCATAGAAAAAAAGTTTAAATTTATTTTTATTTTATTTTAAATTTTTTTAACTTTGAGAAGTTGTTAGTGAAATATCTAACAACACTTTTTCTTTTTCATAGCAATTTTCCCACTCAATAATCTTTGAGTGGGTTTTTTTATATTCAATTTTTAGTTTATTTTTGCAAAAAATTAGTAGGTCGTCTTATCGCTTCAATTTATTGGAGAGGAAAGTCCGGACACCAAAGAGTAGCATAGTGGATAACATCCATCCGGCGCAAGCCGAGGACAAGTGCAACAGAAAGCAAGTACAGTTCGGCTGTAGTGAAACCAGGTAAACTCTATGCGGTGAAATGCCATGTATATTGAAATTTTAGTGTGACTCGCATTATTTCAAGGGGTAGGCAGCTTGAGCTATAAAGCAATTTATAGTCTAGATAAATGATAAGAACTTTTCGAAGTACAAAATCCGGCTTACAGACCTACTTATTTTTTTATTAAATTTTAATAATTACATCGTTTTCGTGATCCTTTTTTACCTTTTTAAAAAAAATAGGGTTTGTAAATATTTATATCTACAAAAATGCGCTAGTTACTGCCATTTTGCTAATTAAAGGAATCCTTTTTCGTACCTTCGCTAGATTAAAATAACTTAATTAAAATTATAGATATGGCTTTTGATATTGAAATGATTAAAGGTGTTTACAGCAGAATGGCAGAACGTGTTGACGCCGCTAAATCTGTTGTTGGAAAACCTTTAACTTTAGCTGAAAAAATATTATACAATCACCTTTGGGACGGTAAAGCGAAAACAGCTTTTGTTCGAGGAAAGGATTATGTGGATTTTGCGCCAGACAGAATTGCTTGTCAGGATGCAACAGCCCAAATGGCGTTGCTTCAATTTATGCAAGCCGGAAAAACTCAAGTAGCTGTGCCAACAACGGTGCATTGTGATCACTTAATTCAAGCGAAAATTGGTGCTGATAAAGATTTACAGGCGGCATTAAACAGCAGTAGTGAAGTATTTAACTTCTTGGCTTCAGTATCCA
>DATIRG010000549.1:0-3936 GCA_035470005.1 Lutibacter sp.
AATAGATTGCAATACCTGTATTGATTTAAAAATGAGTTTGATAGGAAGCGAAATTGGCTATAATGAATGGGGAGATTCAATCCATTTTAAACAAAATCAAAAAAATATAATTGAAAAAACAGCACTAAAAATTTGAGATTATGGGAGTAGTTAAATCAATAGAAGATTTAAATAAAATTAGAAATTCTATAAAAGAAAAAAATAAAAAATTATTTTCTGAAAATGACAATGTAAAATTAATTGACATTAAAATTGGAATGGCAACTTGCGGAATAGCATCAGGCGCAAAAGCCATTATGGATTTTTTAATTGAAGAATTACCCAAAAGAAATATTGTTGCTACAGTAAAGCAAACCGGTTGTATGGGCTATTGTTATGCAGAACCTACAATAGAAATTACATTGCCAAATCAAAAACCAATTGTGTTTGGCTATGTTGATTTAAAAAAAGCCGATGAAATAATTGAAAAATATATTAAAAAAGGCGAACTGGTAGATGGAATTATTCCTGTAAATTATGAATTAGCAAATTAATTTCGAAATCAAAACAGATTTTAGTAAAACTCAAAATATTTTTAAAATGAGTAACAAGTATAAAAAGAGTTTATTGGTTTGTAGCGGAAGTTCTTGTCAAAAAACCATGAATATTGATTTGGTGCAACATATCAATGAAAAACTGAAAGAATACAATCTTGATCAGGAAATCGATGCGATTTTATCGGTTTGTATAAACAAATGTTCCATAGGTCCAAATATAATTGTATTCCCTGATAATGTGGAATATTCAACGGTTACCAAAGATGATATTGATGACATCATCATTGAGCATCTTTTAAACAATAGAATTGTAGATCGTTTGGTCTATAATGAAATAAATGAAATCAGCGGAACTTCAAGAAAACAATACAGAATTGTCCTTCGTAATTGCGGTTTTATTGACCCTGAAAATATTGAGGATTACATAGCATTAAAAGGATATGATGCTTTGGCAAAGTGTTTAACCGAATACACGCCGGTAGAAACAATTCAGGAAATAATTAAAAGCGGCTTAAGAGGCAGAGGCGGCGGAGGTTTTAGTACCGGGTTAAAATGGGAAATAACTAGCAAAAGTGTTGCCGACCAAAAATATGTTGTTTGCAATGCCGATGAAGGCGATCCGGGTGCTTTTATGGATCGTTCCGTACTTGAAGGCGATCCGCATTCCGTGCTCGAAGCTATGGCAATTTGTGGCTATAGCATTGGTGCAAATAAAGGAATTATCTACATAAGAGCCGAGTATCCTTTAGCAATAAAAAGGCTTAAAATCGCTTTAAGTCAGGCAAGAGAATATGGTTTAATAGGCACAAATATTTTTGGAACTGATTTTAATTTCGATATAGAATTAAAATACGGTGCAGGTGCATTTGTTTGCGGGGAAGAAACGGCCTTAATCCAGTCAATGGAAGGACTACGGGGAGAACCAACAATAAAACCTCCTTTTCCAAGCGTATCGGGTTATTTAGGAAAACCAACCAACGTAAATAATGTGGAGACTTTTGCCAATATTCCTGCAATTATCAATAAAGGTTCTGAATGGTTTTCAAGTATAGGAACCGAAAAATCGAAAGGAACCAAAGTTTTTGCACTTGCCGGAAAAATTAACAATGTAGGGCTTATTGAGGTTCCGATGGGAACAACTTTAAGAGAAATTATTTTTGATATTGGAGGAGGAATCGTGAATGGCAAAAAATTTAAGGCTGCCCAAACAGGCGGTCCATCCGGAGGCTGCTTAACCGAAAAAGATTTAGATCTTCCCATAGATTTTGACTCTCTTGCCAATGCCGGATCTATGATGGGTTCTGGAGGTATGATTATTATGGATGAAGATGATTGTATGGTGGCGATGGCTAAATTCTACCTCGAATTTACGGTTGAAGAATCTTGCGGCAAATGTGTTCCTTGCAGAATTGGGAACAAACGTTTGCATGAAATGCTTGAAAAGCTATGTGATGATAAAGGCACTTTGGAAGATTTAGACTTGCTGCGTAATTTAAGTGTGGTTGTAAAAGACACTTCTCTTTGTGGTTTGGGACAAACATCACCAAATCCAATTCTTTCAACCATGAAAAACTTTTATGATGAATATCTTGCCCATGTGGTTGACCATAAATGCCCTAGCGGACAATGTACCTCTTTCCTAAAATACTATATAGACAAAGAGCTTTGCATTGGCTGTTTGGTTTGTGCAAGAAATTGTCCAACAAATGCAATTTTTGGAGAGAAAAAGAAACTACATATAATTAATCATGAAATATGCATCAAATGTGGAATTTGTATGGACAAATGTAAATTCGATGCTATTTACCTAAATTAATTTTTTTTAAAAGAAAGTATTATGGATACGATTAGTATTAAAATTGATAATAAAAATTTTCAGGTTCCTAAAGGAATTACAATACTGGATGCCGCTAAAAGTGTGGGAATTAAAATACCTACTTTATGCTATATGCATTTGCACGATTTAAATGTAACCCACAAACCTACCGGTTGCAGAATGTGTGTTGTGGAGATTGAAGGACGTAAAAATCTTGCTCCGGCTTGTGCAACAGAATGCTTGCCCGGAATGGTCATCACCAACCAGTCTATCAGAGTATTAAACAGCAGAAAAACAGTACTGGAATTGATTTTAAGCGACCATCCTGCGGAATGTTTGATTTGCCCAAAAAGCGGCGATTGTGATTTACAGAGCATGGCACAGGAAATGGGTATCAGACATTATCATTACGTTGGAGAACAATCACATTATATCAAAGACAGATCGCCTGCCATTAAAAGAGATATGGATAAATGTATTGGCTGTAAAAGGTGCTTAACCATGTGCAATGATGTTCAGACTGTAGGTGCATTATCTGCTATCAACAGAGGTTTTATGTCTGTAGTCTCCCCTGCATTTCAAATGGATTTAGCTGAAAGTGTTTGCACGTATTGTGGACAATGTGTAGCTGTTTGTCCTACCGCCGCTTTAACAGAAATTGACCATACCAAAACGATTATCAGACATTTGGCAGACCCTTCCAAAACCGTAATTGTTCAAACCGCACCGGCTGTCAGAGCTGCTTTAGGAGAAGAATTTGGATATGCTCCAGGAACTTTGGTCACTGGCAAAATGACTGCGGCTCTTAAAGATTTAGGTTTTGATTATGTTTTTGATACCGATTTTGCTGCCGACTTAACCATTATGGAAGAAGGAGCGGAATTACTCGATAGGTTAACCAGACATTTAAATGGAGATACCACCATAAAATTACCCTTATTAACATCGTGCTGTCCTGGTTGGGTTAGTTTCTTTGAGCATCATTTCCCTGATATGAAAGATATACCGTCAACAGCCCGCTCGCCTCAACAAATGTTTGGTTCAATCGCTAAAACGTATTTGGCCGATAAATTGGGGGTTAAACGCGAAGATATGATTGTGGTTTCTATTATGCCATGTTTGGCTAAAAAATATGAATGCAGCAGAGATGAATTTGCTACTGATGGAAATCCTGATGTTGATTTTGTGCTGTCAACCAGAGAGTTGGCGCGCTTAATTAAACAAGCAAGTATAGATTTTGACAGTTTGGAACATGTGGATTTTGACCATCCTATGGGAGAGTCATCCGGTGCAGCCGCAATATTTGGAACAACCGGAGGTGTAATTGAAGCTGCTGTTAGAACGGCCTATGAAGTATTTACCAATCAAAAACTTCAGAAAGTCGATTTTGAACAATTGAGAGGGATGGAATGGATACGTGAATCTACCATCGATTTTAATGGTACGCCAATTAAAATTGGTATTGCGCACGGCCTTGGGAATGCCCGAAAACTTCTGGAAGAGATCAGGGCAGGAAAATCACAATATCATGCGATAGAAATCATGGCTTGCCCGGGTGGTTGTATTGGCGGAGGTGGTCAGCCG
>DATIRG010000550.1:0-2733 GCA_035470005.1 Lutibacter sp.
ATGACAGTTTTTTTGTTGTGAACAACATCTTCATATACCATTTCAAGCGTTTGTTTAGTTTTTTTTACTGAAGTAATGCTCACCGTTTCAACATGAATCCGTTTCATTAAAACGGATTGTTCTTTATCGCCAATTCCCGAATGATGAAATTTCAAAATCGATTCGGAAGTGAATTCATTTTCACGCAGCCATTGTTGAAACCAGGTGTTTCGTAATTCCTTAATTTCATCAGTGTATAAAGTCGATGAGGACCAAATTTTCGGTTCGTTTTTGTGTTTTGTGATATGCTTTTCATGTTCGTCCCAAACCACTTCAACCAAATTTAATTCATTATTATTCCAGTCAACTATAATCATCGTAAAAGGTTCAACATCCAACAAATCGAGGTTTTCAAGATACGGCTGTAGGCTGTTTTCTTTCAACAATTCTTTGGCAATTAATCCACGGCTTTTGCTGTAGTTATCCTTCCTTTTGTGTTTTTTGAATCCGCCGTTCAACACGCAAACCAATCTTTTTTTTGAACTTGCACCAATCCAGGTGCCTCCCGCAACTTTGTCCTTCGGAAAAAGCATTTCAACGGTACCTTCTTTATAAATTTTAGGCGGTAACGTTTCTCTTAACCTTTGCTCATCACGGTTGGAAGTCAGTATGAAATCGGTATTGGCTAAAGGTAAAAAAGTAACGGTACACATGGTATTAAAATTTGATTATTGAGTATTAGGCCTCAATATATAAAGTAAATTCAATTTTGTAACTTTGCAAAACAAATTTAAATTAAAAAACCTTAAAAAATATATACCATGGCTTCAGGATTTTACAATGTACCAAAAGCAGTTAATGAACCTATAAATTCATACGCTCCGGGAACTCCAGAACGCAAAGCGTTATTAGATACCTATAAAAAAATGTTCAATGAGCAAATTGACATTCCTTTTTATATTGGCGGCAAAGAATACAGAACAGGAAATACGGTTGATATTCATCCGCCGCACGACCACAAACACTGTGTGGGAAAATACCATGTTGCAGAAAAGGAACATATTGAAATGGCTGTTAAAAAAGCTGCGGAAGCACGTGTTAAGTGGGCAGCAACCAGCTGGGAACACCGAGCAGCGATTTTCTTAAAAGCTGCTGATTTATTATCGGGCCCGTTTCGTTATAAAATGAATGCGGCTACTATGATTGCACAATCAAAAAATGCTTTTCAGGCAGAAATTGATTCTGCTTGTGAATTGATTGACTTTTTGCGTTTCAACGTGCAATTTATGACCGAGATTTACAACAATCAGCCGGCATCTTCTGCAGGAATCTGGAACCGCATGGAATATCGTCCTCTAGAAGGATTTGTATATGCCATTACGCCTTTTAACTTTACCGCAATTGCAGGTAATTTGCCATCGGCTCCGGCTTTGATGGGAAATGTGGTTATTTGGAAACCGGCAAGTTCCCAAATTTATTCTGCACAGGTAATTATGGAATTGTTTAAAGCTGCAGGTTTGCCTGATGGCGTTATCAATATGGTTACCGGAAATTCGGCGATGATTACAGATGTTTTATTGAACAGCCGCGATTTTGCAGGCGTTCACTTTACAGGTTCCACGCCGGTATTTAACAGTTTCTGGGAAACTATTGGAAAAAATGTAGGAAATTATAAATCATATCCTCGCATTGTTGGAGAAACTGGAGGAAAAGATTTTATTTGGGCACATCCAACATCAAATGCGCAAGAAGTTGCTACGGCAATTGCAAGAGGGGCTTTTGAATACCAGGGCCAAAAATGTTCAGCGGCATCGCGTGCTTATTTGCCAAAAAGCTTATGGGGCGCCATTAAAACTTCCTTGGAAAGAGATTTGAAATCGTTTAAAATGGGATCTCCGGAAGATCCAACAAACTTTATAAATGCGGTAATTGACAATAGAGCATTCAAAAAATTATCGGGTTATATTGAAGAAGCGAAAGCAGATGCCGATGCCGAAATCATCATCGGCGGCGGTTACAGCGATGAAGTTGGTTATTTTATTGAACCAACAATTATTGTAACCACCAACCCAAAATACAAAACAATGTGTAATGAGTTGTTCGGGCCAATTATGACCATTTTTGTTTATGAAGACGAGAAATGGGAAGAAACCCTGGATTTGATTGATTCCACCAGCGAATATGCTTTAACAGGTGCCATTTTTAGCGGCGACCGTTATGTGATTGATATTGCAACCAACAAATTGGAAAATGCCGCTGGAAACTTTTACATCAACGACAAACCAACCGGAGCCGTTGTTGGACAACAGCCATTTGGAGGTGCTCGCGGATCGGGAACAAACGACAAAGCAGGATCTGTTTGGAATTTATTGCGTTGGGTAAATACCCGTACCATTAAAGAAACTTTTGTGCCGCCAACAGATTACAGATATCCGTTTTTAAAAGAAAGCACTATTGAAACTGTGGAAAAAGAAGTGGAAACTGCCATAGAAAAATTGAAAGTATTTGGTAAAGATTTATCAGATAAATTCAAAAAATAATAAAAACTGTTTAAAATAAAAACGCGCCAATCGGCGCGTTTTTTTATGCAATAAACTCAATAACTGTTTATCCGCCGGTAAGTTTGTCGGCACCCGCCAATAATCCGTTTAATTCTTGTGGATTATGTATTAGAATAGGGATGTGTTGCGGACAAATATAAAATTCACTTTCCTGGTAATAAAATTTTGTTACAGGAACTTCCGTTGATGGTTT
>DATIRG010000551.1:0-2876 GCA_035470005.1 Lutibacter sp.
TGCGGCATAACCATGGCTTTCCTTTGGAAGCATTACAAAGCGTATAGGAGCACCCAATCCTTTTAATGCATTAAAATAGCGCTCGCTCTGCAAAGGAAAAGTTCCCGAGTTGTTATCTGCTTCTCCATGAATTAAAAGCAAAGGCGTTTTCATTTTATTGGCATGCATAAAAGGAGACATAGTGTTGTAAATTTCTGGCGTTTCCCAATAATTGCGTTCTTCTCCCTGAAATCCAAATGGTGTCAGGGTTCTGTTGTAGGCGCCACTTCTGGCGATACCTGCGGCAAAAAGATTGGAATGCGATAGCAAATTTGCCGTCATAAATGCACCATAACTATGACCGCCAACGGCAACACATTCTCTGTCAATATATCCCAAAGCATCTACGGCATCTATTCCCGCTTTTGCATTCGCTACCAATTGCGCAATAAAAGTGTCATTTGGTTCTTCACCATTTACACCTACAATTGGGAATGAAGCATCGTCTAAAACCACATAACCACGATTTACCCAATAAATTGGAGAACCATAATTTGGATATGTAAATTGGTTGCTGCTGGTGGTCACTTGGGCGGCACTTGCGGCATCAACAAACTCTCTTGGATAAGCCCACATAATCATCGGCATTTTTTCTTTTTTGGTTTTGTCATAACCTACCGGCAAATACAAGGTGGCTGAAAGTTCTAAACCATCGTCTCTTTTATAAGTAATAACTTCTTTATGAACATCTTGAATGGCTTTAAACGGATTTTCAAAGGAAGACAATTGATTCAATTCCTTAGTAAAAATATTTTTTAAGTAGAAATTAGGAAAAATATTGTTGCTCTCTAAACGAATAAGCACCATTCCTTTTTCCAAATCAATCATTCTAATGATGCTCTCCAGCATTTCTCCTTTTTCAGCCTGATAAAGACGCGCTGTTTTGTTTTCGCTTAAGTCATATTTATCCACAAAAGGCAATTTTCCTTCTGATGAAAAACCATCTCCAACAAGATAAAGTGCATTGTCTTTTACCGCCAAAACATTTCTTCCAAATTGATTTCTTAAAGTCACAAAATTTCCCGGATCGCCATAACTGTCTTGTGAGTTTCGCTCGTTAAAAAGAATTGTTGCTTTGTCTGGATTTGAAGGGTCAAATAATTCCGTACGCGACGTTCTAGTATTGCGCCAAAAACTGTTGATTGTCGCCAAATTACTGTTTCCCCACTCAATGCCGCCATAGCGCATTTTTGTTTTGATTAATGGTTTTGGGCTTCCCGTAAACGGGGCTTCAAGCAACAAAACTTGGTCTCTGTATTCCACTTTATTTTCAGGATCGCCGCCATCCAACGCTTCAGCCCAAGCTAATGTTGCAGGCTGGTCATCGCGCCATGAAATATTTCTCGGACCGGTTTGTACGGCCATAAATCCCTGCGGAAGCTCCTCAATCAAAGGAACATCAACAATGGTTTTTACTAAATTTCCTTTGCTGTCATACACATTATAGGAAGTTGGAAACCTAGAAAACGGAACGATGTAAGAAAAAGGCCTTTTTATTTCTGTGATCAAGAAATATTTTCCGTCTGGTGAAATCGAAATATTGCGGTACAAAGAAACATCTTTCCATTTGGTTTTTTTTCCGTCCAAGGATACTTTCCAAAGTTCCGACCGCGACAATGTTTCAAAATTGGCTTCATCATTGGTGTTTTTCAATAAATCTTGGTAGGTTCTATTTTGTGCTTTTTGACCTTCTTCATTCACCGAAATAATTGGTCCGGCAGGAACTGCATTTTCAGTATTGATTAACGGCTTTCTGTTTGCAGGCAAAAATTTTACCAATAAACCCGAATCGTCTTTCAGCCAAGCAACCGGATTTCCCATATTGGCGTTCAAATTTGCATCCGTTAATTTGGTTGCTTTTCGTTTGTCATAATCAATAACCCAAAGTGAAACACCTGTTTCTGTGGTGTTTATAAAAGCTATTTTATCTTGGGCGTTTGACCAAATAACATCCGTGATTTTTGGATTCGCCGGCATTCCCAAAACAGGAATTTCCGTTTTTGTTTTTACATCAAAAATGTTGATTTTGTTAAAATTTCTGGACCTGCTTGCGCTATTGATTTTTGGATTGATGCGCAATCCGGCCAAACGCAATTCATTTTCCGAAAGCTCTTCGATGGACATATACTGATTTCTGTAAATCAAAATGGCTTTTGTGCCATCAAAATTGATGTTCATTGATGGCGGCATCGGCGCATCAGCCAAAGATAAAATATCGGGATGTGGCGTTTGATAGCCTAAATCAATTTGACCAAAAGTTACTATTGAATTAAATAATACAACGAAGAAAAATAATTTTTTAAATGCCATAAGTATAAGTTTTAAAGTGAAAGCGTTGATTCTCAAAAATAAGAAAAAAAGATCAAATTAATTTAAAATTAAAAAAACCGAAACAAAATAAATTTAGTTTCGGTTTGGTTTAAATTTGACTGATAAATAAGGTTAAACTTCTTAGAATAACTCAGTTTAATCAGCAATAAAATTATTTATTTTCTGCATAAAGTTTTGCTACATAATCCCAGTTAATGACATTGAAAAAATTCTCAACATATTCTGGTCTTCTGTTTTGGTAATGCAAGTAGTAGGCATGTTCCCAAACATCCAATCCTAAAATTGGAAAACCACCGCAACCAATGCCCGGCATTAAGGTATTGTCCTGATTTGCAGTAGAGCAAACCTCTACTTTTCCGCCAGGGTGAACGCACAACCAAGCCCAGCCCGATCCAAAACGGGTAACTGCAGCTTTAGAAAGCGCATCTTTAAAAGCTTCAAACGAAACAAAAGCAGCGTCAATGGCAGCAGCCAATTCTCCTGTTGGTTTTCCTCCGCCGTTTGGA
>DATIRG010000552.1:0-6090 GCA_035470005.1 Lutibacter sp.
AATTATAAAGTGGGAATTGGAGATTTTTTTTATTAACGATTCCTGAATTGTATAAAACAACTCTTCATCGTAATCTGCCCATTTTTCAAACCCGAATTCATTTCTGTTGATGTTTGCCGGAATATTGTTGGCAATCATTGCCGCTTCAATCAAAATAGTTCCTGAGCCGCACATCGGATCAATAAAGTTACAATCGCCGGTATATCCCGAAAGTAACACCAAACCCGCAGCCAAAACTTCATTGATGGGCGCAATATTTGTGGCGCTTCTGTAACCGCGCTTGTGCAAAGAATCACCCGAGCTGTCTAATGAAATGGAACAATAATTATTGTGAATATGAACGTGAATCTTCAAATCCTGGTGCTTAGTATCAACACTAGGCCGTTCATTGTATTTATTTCTGAAATAATCCGCAATGGCATCTTTCGATTTTAAAGTAATATAGTGTGAATTTGTAGTAAAACCTTGAGAATTCACAACAGCGCCAATAGAAAAAGTACTGGAAACACTCATATATTTTTCCCACTCAATTTGTTGTATTTTTTTATACAAATCATCTTCATCAGCCACTTTAAAGGTTTTTATGGGCTTCAAAATTCTAATCGCCGTACGTAAAGCCATATTAGCTTTGTACATAAAGCCTTTATCACCCAAAAAAGTCACGCTTCTTACACCAGGTTCAACATCTTGCGCACCCAAATTTTTAAGTTCCGTTGCCAATACTTCTTCCAGCCCAAACATAGTGGTGGCAACCATTTTAAAATTTCGTTCCATATTCTTTAATTTTTGCAAAAGTACTGAAATAAAAATATACATTTAAACGATTAAACGTATAAACACTTCAACAAGTAAACTTCTTAAAAAACAAATCCTTATTTTTGCAGTCATTTCGAATATTATGACTAAAAACAAAGACTGGTTTGAATCTTGGTTCGATACAAGCTATTACCATATTTTATATAAACATAGAGATTATTCTGAAGGGCAATCTTTTTTAAAAAATTTAATTACTTTTTTAAAATTAGAAAAAAACAAGGTAATATTAGACTTGGCCTGCGGAAAAGGACGTCATTCCATTTATTTAAATTCGCTAGGGTTTAATGTTATTGGTGCCGATTTATCCAAAAACAGTATCGATTATGCCAAACAATTTGAAACAGAAGCGCTTCAATTTGTTGAACATGATATGCGGAATCCTTTTAAAAGTAAGTTTGATGTTATTTTGAATTTGTTCACGAGTTTTGGTTTTTTTGAAGACGATGCAGAAGATATTGCTATTTTACAAAACATTAAAAACGGATTAAATCCAAATGGAATTGCTGTTATTGACTTTATGAATACAAAAAAAGTGATTTCCGAACTTGTTTCTGAAGAAGTACTAACTGTTGATGAAATTACCTTTAAAATGAATCGCTACGTAAAAAACGGATTTATTGTTAAAGAAATAAATTTTGATGCTGACGGCGAACATCACACCTATTTTGAAAAAGTAAAAAGTTTGGATTTGGCCAAAATTAATTCCTACGTAAATTCTGTTGGCTTTAAAATTAAACATACTTTTGGTGATTATCAGCTTGAAGAATTTAATGAAGAAACTTCCGACCGTTTAATTTTAGTTTTAGAATGACCTATATTGCACTTATAGCCTCCGTATTGGTTGGTATTGTTATCATTTTTGGATTGAAACCCAGTTTTAAAACCGTTCAATTATTGTTGGCGTTTAGTGGTGCCTACTTATTGTCTATCACAATTTTACATTTATTTCCTGAAGTTTACGCTGTAGAAAGTACAAATATTGGCTTGTTCATACTTTTGGGATTGTTATTGCAGCTTATCCTGGATTTTTTCTCTAAAGGTGCAGAACACGGCCATATTCACGTTGAAAAAAATATTGTTTTTCCATGGGCATTATTCATCAGTTTGAATATTCATGCATTTCTTGAAGGAATTCCTTTGGCGCATAGCCATCGCCACGAATACTTGCTTTGGGCGATTGTAATTCACAATGTTCCTATTTCAATTATATTGGGAACCTTTTTTGTAAGCTCAAAAATCTCAAAAAAAAATGCGGTATTGTTTTTATTAATGTTTTCTTTAATGACACCATTAGGAAGTTTGGCTGGCGAATATCTTCAAATTTTGAATCAATATAAAACAGAAATTACCGCAATTATTATAGGAATCTTTTTACATATTTCAACAATTATTTTGTTTGAAACATCAAAAGACCACAAGTTTAATCTGCTAAAATTTGTGGCAATATTGGTTGGAATGGTTGTGGCTTATTTGGCTTAAATTTTAGTTGGCAACCTGACTCATAAATTTTATTCGCATTAAACGTAGTTCTTCCTCATCATAATCACCGTCAAATTCGTCTAATGCATCTTGTATTCTGTCGCTTTTTGATTCCATAAAATAGCTAAAAATCTCTTCTTGTTGTTCTTCGTCCAATAATTCATCAATATGGTAATCGATATTTAATTTGGTGCCACTGTAAACAATGCCTTGCATTTCTTCAATCAATTCATTAAAACTTAAACCTTTTGATTTTGCAATATCTTCAAGCGGAATTTTTCGGTCTGTATTTTGAATAATATAAAGTTTCAATCCTGAATTTACGCCGGTACTTTTAACCACAAAATCATCTGGACGAAGAATGTCATTTTCTTCGACATATTTTGCAATCAATTCAATAAAAGGTTTGCCGTATTTGTTCGCTTTACCCTCGCCAATGCCATAAATATTTTTCAATTCATCCATGGTCATTGGATATTTCAGCGCCATATCCTCCAAAGATGGTTCCAACAATACTGCATAAGGCGGTACGCCATTTTTCTTGGCAACAGATTTTTGTAACTCTTTAAGCATTTTTAGCAAAACTTCATCTGCAGAAGCTCCAGTGCCGTTTCCGTTTGTTAAAATTGTTGAATCAGTACTTTCATCATAAACATGGTCTTCTGTCATCATAAATGAAGACGGATTTGCAATAAAATCGGTTCCTTTATCCGTAATTTTTATAACGCCATATTGCTCAATTTCTTTATTGATAAATCTGGCAACCAAGGCTTGTCTTATCAATGCCATCCAATATTTTCCGTCGTGCTCCTTGCCGCAGCCAAAAAATGGTTGTTCGTCCGTTTTATGCGATTTCAATTGTGCATTCACTTTACCGGTTAAGGTATTTACCAATTCTTTTGCTTTATATTTTTGGAAGGTTTTAACAACAACTTCCAACAACATTTTTAATTCATTTTCGGCCTCATGTTTTTTCTTTGGATTGATGGCATTGTCGTCCATAAGCGCTCCCAAACCGTTTACTTCATCAAAATCTTCGCCAAAATAATGCAATAAATATTTTCTTCGTGACATAGAGGTTTCTGCATAACCAACAACTTCTTGTAACAAAGCGTTGCCAATTTCCTGCTCAGCCACTGGTTTTCCAGATAAAAATTTCTCCAGCTTTTCAATATCTTTGTAAGAATAATAGGCCAAACAAAATCCTTCTCCGCCATCTCGCCCTGCCCTTCCGGTTTCCTGATAATAACTTTCTAAACTTTTAGGAATGTCATGATGAATCACAAAACGAACATCCGGTTTGTCAATTCCCATTCCAAAAGCGATTGTTGCCACCACCACATCAACATCTTCCATCAAAAACATATCTTGGTGTTTCGATCTGGTTTTTCCGTCCAGTCCGGCGTGATAAGGAACTGCTTTTATGCCGTTCACTTGCAATACTTGCGCTATTTCTTCAACTTTTTTGCGACTTAAACAGTATATAATTCCCGATTTTCCTTGAAATTGGCGGACAAATCGAATGATATCAGCATTTATATTTTTTGTTTTAGGCCGAACCTCATAAAATAAATTCGGACGGTTAAAGGAAGCTTTAAAGGTGTTGGCATTTAACATGCCCAATGTTTTTATAATATCTTCCTGAACTTTTTGGGTAGCGGTTGCAGTCAATCCAATTAAAGGAACATTGTCTATTTTTTGAATAATATTTCGAAGATTTCTATATTCCGGTCTAAAATCGTGACCCCATTCTGAAATACAATGTGCTTCATCAATGGCAACAAATGAGATATTTTGATTTTTTAAAAAATCGATATATTCTTCTTTCATCAATGATTCCGGAGCTACATACAATAATTTTGTAATTCCCTTTTCAATATCACTTTTAACTTGAGTAACCTCAGTTTTATTTAAGGAAGAATTTAATACGTGTGCAATTCCATGTTCTGCGGAAATGCCTCGAATGGCATCAACCTGATTTTTCATTAACGCAATTAACGGCGAAACAACAATGGCTGTGCCTTCTTTAACCAACGCGGGAAGCTGGTAACATAACGACTTTCCTCCTCCAGTTGGCATAATCACAAAAGTGTCATTCCCTTCAATAATACTTTTTATAACAGGTTCTTGAAGTCCCTTAAATTTAGTAAAACCAAAATATTTTTTTAAAGCCTCGTGTAAATCAATCTCTTTGCTGTTCATTATCACTTCTAAATTATTAATACGAATTTAAATCAGCAACTAAAATACCGTTTTAGTTGAGGATTTAAAAATTTCATAAATTTTGACTTTTACTTTTTTTATTAGCAGTTTATTCAATATCTGATTAAATAAATATATTTTTGTTTAAAATTAAAGATAAAACTTTTTTTTGTTAAAAAATCATAATCTTTTGAAAAATAAAAATACAATTATTGAGAACGCAAAGCAGACAATTTTAATTGAAAGCAAAGCGATTGCGAATTTAGTGAATTTTCTAGATGAAGATTTCGAAAATGCCGTAAATTTTATACATCATTCTAAAGGAAGGGTTATTGTGACCGGAATTGGCAAAAGCGCAAACATTGCCACCAAGATTGTTGCTACGTTAAATTCTACGGGAACCCCAGCTATATTTATGCATGCAGCCGATGCCATTCATGGCGATTTGGGAATTATTCAGGAAAATGATGTGGTTGTTTGCATTTCAAAAAGTGGAAATACGCCTGAAATAAAAGTTTTATTGCCATTAATTAAAAATTACGGAAACAAAATAATTGCACTTACAGGCAATCCAGCATCTTTTTTAGGCACAAATGCCGATTTTTTATTGAATTCTTTTGTGGAAAAAGAAGCTGATCCAAATAATTTAGCGCCTACAACAAGCACAACGGCGCAATTGGTTATGGGCGATGCTTTGGCAATTTGTTTATTGCATCTAAATAATTTTTCGAGTAAAGATTTTGCAAAATACCATCCGGGAGGCGCCTTGGGAAAAAAACTATATTTAAGGGTAAGCGATTTAATTGGGAAACATGAAATGCCGCAAGTTGCGCCAACTACGCCTATCAATGATGTAATTATCGAAATTTCAAAAAAACGATTGGGTACAACCGCCGTTATTGAAAACAACAAAATAGTCGGTATTATAACTGATGGCGATTTGCGTAGAATGCTGTCAAATTCGCCTGATATTGGCAAGCTGGTAGCCAAAGATATTATGAGTAAAAATCCTAAAACAATACAGGTTGATGCGATGGCCATTGAAGCAATGGAAACTATGGAAAACAATAAAATTTCCCAAATTTTGGTTGAAGACAATTCTGTATACGTAGGTGTCGTACATTTGCATGATTTATTAAAAGAAGGAATTTTTTAAAATGGCAAAAAAGAAAATAGGAGCACCTGAAAAAGAAATGTCTTTTTTAGACCATGTTGAAGAATTGAGATGGCACTTGGTTCGCTCCAGTGCAGCAATATTTGTTTTTGCAATTATTGCATTTTTAATGAAGGACTTTATCTTCAATAAAATAATTTTTGCCCCTAAAGATGCCAGTTTTATTACCTACCGCGTTTTTTGCAATGTATCAAGATTTTTTGGCACAGAAGGATTGTGCATAGAAGATATCCCATTTACCTTCCAAAGTTTGGAGATGGGGGAACAATTTAATGCCCATATTTGGATTTCTATTACGGTAGGATTTATTTTAGCTTTTCCTTTTATTATTTGGGAAGTATGGAAGTTTATCAGTCCGGGTTTGTATGAAAAAGAACGCAAGAGCGCTGTTGCCTTTATAATAGTTTCTTCATTTTTAT
>DATIRG010000553.1:0-4591 GCA_035470005.1 Lutibacter sp.
TGCACCATTTTGCCAGATAATTGGTGTAAAAATTATTGTTTACGTTGTTTTCATATTCGTTCGGACCGGTAACGCCCAAAACTACATATTGGCCTTTTGCTTCTGAAAAATTAGCGCGCTGGTGCCAAAAACGTGCAACGGCAATTATGACTTCCAGTCCAAATTTTGGAACATACTCAAAATCCTGGGTATAATTTACATAATTGTAAATTCCGTAAATCATCGCACCATTTCTGTGGATTTCTTCAAAAGTGATTTCCCATTCGTTGTGACATTCTTCGCCATTCATGGTGACCATCGGATACAAAGCCGCCCCGTTTTTAAATCCGAGTTTTTGTGCATTTTCTATGGCTTTATCCAGCTGATTGTAGCGATACAACAATAAATTTTTCGCTACGCTGGCATCTTTTGTAGCCATATAAAAAGGGATGCAATACGCTTCCGTATCCCAATAAGTACTTCCGCCGTATTTTTCGCCGGTGAAACCTTTCGGGCCAATATTTAATCTTGCATCGGTTCCCAAATAAGTTTGGTTCAGTTGAAAAATATTGAATCTGATGCCTTGTTGTGCTTTTATGTCACCTTCAATAATAATGTCGGCAGTTCGCCAAATGTCAGACCAGGCTACTTTCTGACTTTCCAATAGTTTTGAAAAACCTAATTTATAAGCTTGTTTAACGTTGTTAAAAGCCGCTTCAATCAATGCCTCTTTTGAGTAATTTAAAGAACTTACACAGCTTCCATATTTATAAATGGTTGCGGTGTCTCCTTTATTGACATTTAAGTTGTAGGTATAATGCAATGTTTTTTCTTCAACTTCAGTTTGTTGTAAAGCATCGACTTTTTCATTATTTACCGCAAACGAAACTTCCATGGCAGTTGCCACATGAAATTCTGTTTTTAAAGTTTTTGAAAGAATGCAACCGTTATTTTTGCCACTGACAATTTTTAGAATTTCCCAAAAATATTCATCGTAATTAGAATCTTCATTTTTAATTCCGGCATCAATATAAGGCGAAAAGGTAATTTCCCCTGAAAAATTTACAGCTTTTACGGCATATTCTATGGCGCCAATTTCATTGTATTCCAGACTTATAAAACGTTTTGCCGTTACCTGAATTTCCTCTCCGGTTTCAAGAATTGCTTGAAAAGATCGGCTAAGCCAGCCTTCTTTCATATTTAATTCTCTCTTGAAATTTGAAACTTTGCAGGTATTCAAATCCAGTTTTGTGTTATTGATTTGGATGTCAATGCCAATCCAGTTTGGCGCATTCAGCACTTTGGCAAAATACTCCGGATAGCCGTTTTTCCACCAGCCCACTCTGGTTTTATCGGGATAATAAATACCGCCAATATAACTTCCCTGAAAGGTTTTTCCTGTGTACGTTTCCTCAAAATTGGCACGCTGTCCCATAGAACCATTGCCAATACTGAACAGACTTTCTGAAGCTTCAACATTTTGGGGATCAAAGCCTTCTTCAACAATTGACCATTCGTAAGGCTTAATATAATCTTTGTTCATCTTTTTTAATTCATTAGATTTTTTAAAAAATCAGGAGTGATCGCTGTCATATCTTTAAAAACATAATCTGCTTCATGCAACACATTCGAATCTCCAATTCCTATACTTATCATTTTTGCCGCATTTGCAGCTTGTACTCCAGCGATGGCATCTTCTACAACCACGCAGTTTTCTGGTTTCATCCCTAATTTTTTAGCGCCGATTAAAAATACTTCAGGATCAGGTTTTGCTTTAGAAACATCATTTCCGTCAACAATGGCGGTAAATCTGTTTAAAAGTCCGACTTTCTCCAAAATCAACGGTGCGTTTTTACTGGCCGAACCCAAGGCATATTTTATGTCGTTGATTTCTAAAAAATTCAACAAATCATTTACGCCGGGCAAAATTTCTTCGGAAGTCATTTTGTTGACATACTCCAGATATTCTTTATTTTTCTGAAGCAATAATTTTTCCTTTTCAGCCCCTGGCAATTCCACTTTTCCAATCGACAATAAAATTTCAAGCGATTGAATTCTGCTTACACCTTTTAACAATTCATTTTGTGCTTCTGTAAAATCGAAGCCCAAGGCGTTCGCCAAATTTCTCCAGGCCAAATAATGATATTTCGCCGTATCTACGATAACGCCGTCTAAATCAAATATGAATGCGATTTCTTTCTTCATTTAAATTTTTATTAATACTGTATCATCAACATCTTTTACCCTAACCACCAATATGGCAGCTATCAGTAAAGAAATGCCGCTGATTATTAAGGCATAAATTGGGTTGCCGCCATAAAAATATTTTACGATTGGGCCACCTATAATAGCATTTATGATTTGTGGAATTACAATAAAGAAATTGAAAATTCCCATATAAACACCCATTTTCTTGGCTGGAATTGATCCCGCCAAAATTGCATAAGGCATCGCTAAAATACTTGCCCAGGCAATACCGATTCCAAACATGGATAAAAATAACCAGTTTTCATTTGGCACAAAATAAATAGAAATAAGTCCTAAACCACCAAAAGCCAGTGAAACGGCATGGGTTAATTTTCGGCCTATTTTTTTAGCAATTGCCGGTAAAAAGAAAGCATACACAGCCGAAACTGCATTGTAAACACCAAATAAAATTCCAACCCAGTCACCCGCAATTTGATAGGCAGATCCGTGATCATCCAACGACAAACCATAAATATGATGCGCAATGGCAGGTGTTGAAAATACCCACATCCCAAACAAACCAAACCAGGAAAAAAACTGAACCGAACTCAATTGCCTCATAGTTAAAGGCATTTTTTTGAAATCGGAAAAAATATCCAACAAACTTGATTTTTCCTCAGCAGAAATTTCTTCTTCACTTGCTGGAGCACTAAATTGTGCTGTTTCTTCAGGCGTATATTCTTTGGTGGTAAATACGGTAACTAAAATACTGGCCACCAAAACCCCGGCGCCTATTACAAATGAAAGCAATAAGTTTAAAGGCACTTCGCCTTCAGGTGAATTGTTTGAAACGCCAAACCAATTAGACAAAGCATAAGGCAACCATGAACCTATCACAGCTCCAATACCTATTAAGATGGTTTGTACGCTAAATCCAAGTGTTCTTTGGTCTGAAGGCAACAAATCGGCCACCAAAGCCCTAAATGGTTCCATAGCCACATTAAAGGAAGCGTCCATAATCATTAACATTCCGGCTCCAACCCATAATGCAGGTAAAAAGGCCGTAAACATATCGGCATTTGGCATTAAAATTAATCCCATTGATGCCAATAATGCCCCAGTTAAAAAGTAAGGCCGTCTTCTTCCAAGTTTCGTCCAGGTTCTGTCACTATAATAACCAATGATGGGCTGAACTATTAAACCCGTTAATGGCGCTACTACCCAAAACCAAGAAAGTTCATGGACATCTGCGCCAAAAATTTGCAATATTCTGCTGGCATTGGCATTTTGCAGCGCAAAACCCATTTGAATTCCAAGGAAACCAAAACTCAT
Organism: Lutibacter sp.; assembly: GCA_035470005.1. Taxonomy (GTDB): domain Bacteria; phylum Bacteroidota; class Bacteroidia; order Flavobacteriales; family Flavobacteriaceae; genus Lutibacter. The sequence continues at coordinate 3,499 of DATIRG010000553.1, forward strand.
GTTCCAGATATCCCAGAAACTTAGTTTCCGTTTTTCCATAATGTAAGTGTTAAAAATAAAAATACAATGAAAAGCCGATAGGCTTTAATTAATTGTTTTTGTGTGAAGTGTGAAAAATAGTACAGGTCAAATATATAAATAAAAATTTAAGTTCAACCTTTTTTAAAGCAAGATTTCGTTAAAAGAATGAACAATTGAGTACTACAACGTTGGAGTTCCAAGCCTCTGTTATATGTTAAATGTTATTTGTTATTTGTTGATTGTTGTTAAACTTCGGTCTTCCGACTTCCGTCTTCGGTCTTTTATTTATCTAAAGTTGATTTCCTGATTTTTAAATTGGTGGAAATAACGACTTTTTGAAATTCAACCGGGGCCGTATTTTCAATTCTGTTGATTAATAATTCTGCAACTTGTTTACCCATTAAAAATCCGTGTTGCTCAACACAGGTTATGGGAGGATCGGTATATTCAGAAATTAAACCGCTGGTGAAACCTATAATGGCGATGTCATTTGGTATCGACAAGCCCTTTTCTTTGGCAATTTTTAAGGCGATGGCGGCATAGATTTCGTTGACTGCCAAAATAGCATCAGGCGGGTTTGCAACATTAATGACTTTTTTAATCTGTTCATATAAATCCAAATTGTCATCAATTTTATAAATCAGGCTTTCATCAACAGGAATTTTATGTGTTTTTAATGACTTTATATAACCTTCTGTGCGCAAAGAACCTACGGTAATAAAATCTTGGGTTGTTAACAGTGCGATTCGTTTTGAGCCTATATCAATTAAATGGTTGGCTGCTTTAAATGCGCCTCCAATATCATCGATAATCACTTTATCACATTTAATATCATCATTAACTCTGTCAAAAAGCACCAGCGGAAAATCATCATTAATAATGGCTTCAAAATGTTTAAAATCTTGATTTTGCTGCGTTTCCCTCGCAATGGAAACAATCAATCCGTCAACGCTGCCATTGGTCAGCACACTCATGTTTGAAACTTCCTTTTCATAAGATTCATTAGACAAACAGACCATAACGTTGTATCCCTTTTCTGTAGCGTATTTTTCAATACCATTGATAACCGTTG
>DATIRG010000554.1:0-1631 GCA_035470005.1 Lutibacter sp.
GACGTTCACGATGTGCCTTTGGCTACAAATCCAGCTACGGCAGAGCTATTGATAAAATCGATTTAACTGCTTACTTAACGGCAATCATTGATATTTCAACATTTACAAACTTTGGTAAGTTTCCAACTTCCACAGTTTCGCGTGCAGGCTCATTACCGGCAACAAAATACTTGCCATAAACAGCATTAATTTTAGAAAAATCGTTCATATTCTTAATAAATATGGTGGTTTTTGCCACGTTTTCAAAAGTCATTTCAGCTTCAGCCAAAACAATTTTCAAGTTTTCCATCACCTGTTTGGTTTCGTCTTCAATAGTGTTGGTAACCAGTTCCCCAGTTTTAGGATTGATGGCAATTTGCCCTGAAGTGTATAAAGTATTTCCTGCCAAAACTGCCTGATTGTATGGTCCAACCGGTGCAGGAGCGTTGATGGTGTTAATTATTTTTTTCATAATCTATAATTTTATATTTCTTAAACTTTAGAACAATCTTCTATCCGGAACTTGTCGCTTGTCGTATTTTAAATCGCTAAGCATAGATGATTTTACACCTATAAAAAAGTAATAAGTTTGTCTTTCCCCAAAAGGAACCCAGTTAAAATTAAGTTTCCAACTGTCTAAATCACGTGAAAATCGTAATTGCGTATAGGTAAATCCTTGATTTTTTATGTCGTATCCTGATGAAACACCAACATTCCATTTTGGCGATAATTCGATATCTCCTGAAAACATGAGTGAATTAGAAGAAATTTCCTGCTCTCTGTTGTTATTGCTATAATTTAAGGTATACGCCAATTGTAAAGTCCAAGGTATTTTAGACTGAAACAGCTTTGTCTCTTTTACCTTATTTTTATCGGATTCTTTATTATCTGTTTGCCTATTGGTGACATCTAAATCTTCGCCAAAAACGCCATCAGAGTTGTTGTCTTGTGCCGTTTGATCTTCTGAAGTTTTATTGCTGCTTTCGTCTTTACTTGAAAGAGAATAATTCATAGTGACTCCCGCATTTGTAAGTCGGAATAAACTTCCTCCGTTATTGATGTTAAAAGTATTAATTTTTCGGCCGTTTGCATCAATGGCATAAGGATCTAGAGTTCCTCTTACGTTTAGGCTTAACTTGTCTTTAAAAAGTTTGGTACCTGCATTTACGCCAACCGGACTCCATTTTAAAGAATCTGCAGCCATATTGTAGCTGGTGGTAAAATTTAAATTGTTTAATAAAATTATTTTTTGGGCCTCTTTTTCGGTCGAATCTTTCTTTCTTAATTTTGCTTCCAAATTGTTATTTAAGGAAAAATTCAAACTGTTGGAGATTCCGGTGCCGGGACTTCCGAAGATGCCATTGGCAAAAGGAGAATACTCCAAATACTCATCTGGGTCGGCGGTTTTTTGGACCTCTTCGTTATAACTGCTAAAATCGGGGCGATAACTATAAGAAACACTTGGTCTCACTACGTGGCGAATGGCTTCAATGTTTCCTTTTTTAAATTTGAACATTCCATAAAAAGTAGTTGCCAATGAAATTGCGCCGGAATATTCCCTGAATGCGTTAAAACCGTTTACTGTATCCGTTACAATATTATTATTTGCCGCATCATAAGTTTTGTTTAGTCGGTCAAAATACCAAACTTCT
>DATIRG010000555.1:0-1766 GCA_035470005.1 Lutibacter sp.
CGGAAGAGGAAAAACAAGAATTGATTCTTTTGTATCGCGCCAAAGGTTTTAGTGAAGAAGAAGCCACAAATGCCGTAACACAAATTTGGGATGACCCGGAAAAGGCAAAACAAGTGCTTGTAACGGAAGAATTGGGCATCAATCCTGATGAATTGGGCGGTTCGGCTTGGGAAGCAGCTTTTGCTTCTTTTTTCCTTTTTTTAATTGGGGCCATAATTCCTGTGTTTCCTTTCTTTTTTGCAAATGGCTTCAACGCCATAATTTATAGTGCCATTGCGAGTACCTTCGGGTTATTTGGCATTGGGGCAGCAATTACGCTAATTACTGGAAAATCATTTGTGAAATCGGGACTTCGACAAGTGTTGTTCGGTTTGGCGGCAGCGGCCGTAACATTTGGCATTGGTCATTTAATTGGTGTATCAATTTCAGGTTAAGAAACCCAAATAAAAATATTAAAATAACGAATAACAATCTTAAAAACAGCATATTATGAACGAAGCGCATTTTCATTTGGTAGTCAATCATTTGCCTATTGTAGGAATATTGATTGGAATATTGGTTTTGCTCACTGGTTTTTTATTCAAAAAAACGGAGGTAAAAGTTACTGCTCTTGGCATTTTTGTTTTTAGTGCTTTGGCTTCAATCGCTGCTTTTTATTCGGGGGAAGGTGCAGAAGAAATTGTGGAAAGAATTCCAGGGATAAGCGAAACTTTGATCAATCAGCATGAAGAATCTGCTGAATTATTTTTTACTGTAATTTTAATTTTAGGAGGCGTTTCATTGGTTAATATGTTTTTGGAAATCAAAAAAATAAAATTTGCCAGCTACGGATTTATTTTGGTGATTTTAATTTCATTGGCAGCAGGCGTATTGGCCAAAAATGTTGGAACCTCCGGCGGTGAAATACGGCATACAGAAATAAGAAATGATGCCAATTTGATCCAGATTCAGACAGAAGAAGATCATCACGATAATGATTAGTTAATTTGTTAGGTTTCGTCGCGAATTTTGATAAATTAATTAATTTGCTAGGATTTTAGTGCGCTTCTTCTTAAAATTGCAGCCACTATGGAAGAAAAATCATTAAAAATTTATAAATCGCTTTTTTATCTGAATTTAGATTCGCTAAAAAATTTAATTCAGGAAGAAAGCGATTTGCACTTAATATTTCCCATACCAAAAGAAATTGCCTATCCTGAAACTGAAGTGAAATTGACCGCTTTTGATATTTTAAGAATGAAAATCGATATTTGGTCAAGGGTTAAAAATAATGATGATTTAAAAATATTAACCGGTTTTTTACCAGAGAAAATTTTTAAAAGAGCCTTGGAATGCAAGGAATATTTAGATGCTAAATTTCCAGATTTTAAAACTGATTTTGAGTATGAAAAACACCGTAATTTAATGCTGGATTTTTATGCCGATAAAAATTATATTGGCGAAGAAGCCTTTAATGATTATATAAATCAGGGATTTGAAAGTTTGGATCTTGAATTGGTGAATGCGGCTATGGCCAGAAATGAAACACTGGTAATTGATTTGTTAAAAAGTGGCGCCGACCCAACGGTTGATATATTTAGCCGTGATGCGATGATTGATTTAGTGGATTATTTGGTGAACAAAGAAAGTTTACGTTTTTCGGACTACAACCGCCTGTTGATGGATGATTTTAACCAGTATAAATATATTGACATATTTAGAAGTTTGTCCGATTTATACGCGGCAGCAAGCACTGCAAAAATATTGCTGCTCATTGGACTTTATAA
>DATIRG010000556.1:0-1827 GCA_035470005.1 Lutibacter sp.
GCGAAAATCATTGATTGCTTTCGCCATTCCCGTAAAATGCATAATATCGCTTTGGAATATTTTTTTCCCTTCAAGAATCGGAGAAAAATAGGCAACAGAAATAAAGATAAAAGCTACAATGGCAATTACGTACGGAGCTGCTTTTTTGATAGGAAAATTCATTTATTTATCGTCTTTAACTTCTTCATAATCAACATAGTCACCCACATTTTTATTTCCTTCTTTATAATCCGAAGGTTTTTTTGCTATCACTGTTTCACCGACTTTTCCGGTTGATTTTTGTTCTTGATTATTAAATTGTTGTTGTTGATCTCTCATCTTTTTTTCAACATTGTTAATAATTTTCCCCACAAACAATGGCAAAATATACCTTCCTATAAATTTTATAGCATAATATATAATTACTATAATTGCTAACGTTCTTAAAAATCCCATTTCATCGAGTTTAAATAAACTCCAAAAATAACAATTTGAGAGGAACTAAAACGTTTAATTATATAAAATCTTATCTTTGGCAAACCAATCCAACTAAACTATGAAAAACGTACTATTTTCACTTGTCTTTTTAGCAAGTTTTCAGCTGGTTACTGCGCAATACACCGAAATTATCAACTCCAAAAGACCTGGTTTTTCTGAAAGTCCTTATGGTGTTGGAACCAATGTTTATCAGGTTGAAACCGGTATGTTTTATAACAGCAACAAGGATGAAACGCTTGGGGCTTTTGCCAAAACTTTGGGTGGCGAATTTTTTTTTAGGGTTGGAAAATTTAAAGAGCGTTTGGAATTTAACGCCAATGTAGCTTATAAACGCGATGAAGTAAATAATTTTCCCAATCCAAATTATCATATCAAAGGCATCAGCGACCTTACTGTTGGCGCGAAATATTTGGTTTATCAGCAAGAATTTAAAGATAAGTCGAAGGAAATTCGCAGTTGGAAACGCAAAATGGCTTTTGACAAAAAGCGATTGATTCCTTCGGTTGGGGTTTACGGCGGTGCGCATTTAAACTTTTTGGGAAAAGACTATAAAAGTGAGGAAGGAATTAGTTATAAAGGTGCTTTATTATTGCAAAACGATTTTTCTGACCGACTGGTTTTATTGACGAATTTAATTGCGGACAATATTACTTCGGAAGATAAATATTACTCTTACATTGTTACGATGACTTATGCCATAAATCAAAATTGGTCTTATTTTATTGAAAATCAAGGAAAATATTACAACGATTATTCTCCAAATTATCAGTTTGGAACCGGAATCGCCTTTTTGGTCACGGAAAATTTGCAATTGGACGCTTCGGCAAGAACCAATTTTTTCGACGACTATTCTTATGTGTATGCCACGGCTGGATTTGCCTATAGATTGGACCGACACAAGGATTCTTTTGTCTACAAAAATGCGCCAAAAGAAACCAAATCTAAATCATCAAAAAGAAAAGGATTCTTTTCAAGAATCTTTAAAAAAAATCGCAACTAATATCATTTAAATCTTATGATTACACTGCAAGAAATGACGTCGAAAAAAGAAATGAAGGCTTTTGTTGAATTTCCTTTTAAATTGTATCAAAACAATCGTTATTGGGTTCCGCCTATCATCAATGATGAAATTGAATCTTTTGACAAGGATAAAAATCCTGTTTTTCAACATGCAGAAGCCCGCTTTTTTGTTGCGATGAAAAACAATGAAATCGTGGGAAGAATTGCCGCAATTATCAATTACACCGAAATTAATGAGCAAAACGTTAAAAAAATGCGTTTTGGCTGGTTCGATTTTATTGATGATCTTGAGGTTTCAAAAATGTTATTGGCGAAGGTTGAAGAAATTGG
>DATIRG010000557.1:0-3365 GCA_035470005.1 Lutibacter sp.
ATCCCGTAAGTTGGTTGAATAAAGAAGTTTTGCCTGTATTGGGGTTTCCAACCAAGGCTATATTTAAAAGCGAATTGCTTTTCATTAGCGCAACTTGGTAATATTAATTTGTTTTGCCGTTTCTATTCTTATGGTTAAATGGCTTCCGTTTACTTTTATGTATAAAGGATCTTTTAAAGGAGCAATTTGTAACAATCTTACTTCTTTCCCGGGCAAACAGCCCATTTCCAAAAGGTTTAATGGAATAGCATCTAGGCAAAAATCTTGAATAATTCCTATTTCACCAATCAATAAACTTGCTATAGTATCTCCCATTATTAAGAATAATTATAAATAATAGGCAAATATACTAAATTAGAATGATTCTAAACAATGATAATTATCACTTATTTAGATTCATTCTGTAATATTTTAATATCAATAATTAATCGTTCAATGTCTTCACTGTCGGTACCATCATAGAAACCGCGAATCTGGCGTTTTTTATCGACCAATATAAAATTTTCGGTATGTATAAAATCCTGTAATCCGCCATCGCCTTCATCCAAAACGGCAAAATAGCTTTTGCGCGCCAACTCATAAATATGTTTTTTATCACCGGTGGTGATATTCCATTTGGCATCAATTACACCTTTATTTATAGCATATTCTTTTAAAATTGGAATGCTGTCCATTTCCGGCGTTACAGAAAGCGATAAAAATTTAATATCGTCATCTTTTTTAAAAACTTCCTGCAATTTCCCCATATTATTTGTCATCACCGGGCAAATGGTCATACAACGCGTGAAGAAGAAATCGGCCACATAAATTTTATCTTTATAATCATCTTGTGTCACAATTTCTCCATTTTGGTTGATGAGTTTAAAGTCGGCTACTTTGTGATTTCTTCTGATATGAACCACACTTTCATCCACCAATTTTGGGTTTACGTCGGCCGGATTAAAAACCGGTAATTTTTTTTCTGGTGTTAAAAGGGTATAAATGGCGTAAACCATTCCCACTGAAAAAACAGCCATTATCAACAATGTTGGAACAGATTTTTTGAAAAATTTTAGATTCATTTTTAGAAAATTAAACCACAAATTTAATGCAAATGATTAGTATAGTTACCAAACTCATTTAAAACTTTGTTAAATGAAGTATCAACCCAATATTTCGGTTTTTACAACTGTATTTAATAACGTACATTTGTGCGATTTTAGTAATTTGAAAAAATATATATGGACATATTGATTAAGGCTTTACAGTTTATTTTAAGTTTATCATTTTTAATTGTATTGCATGAGTTGGGACACTTTATCCCTGCAAAAATATTTAAAACCCGCGTTGAAAAATTCTATTTATTTTTTGATTATAAATTTTCATTGTTTAAAACGAAAATTGGGGAAACCGTTTACGGCATTGGATGGATTCCATTGGGCGGTTATGTGAAAATATCCGGTATGATTGACGAAAGCATGGATACCGAACAAATGAAACAGCCTGCGCAACCTTGGGAATTTAGGTCGAAACCGGCCTGGCAACGCTTAATTATTATGCTAGGTGGCGTTACCGTTAATTTTATTTTGGGGATATTGATTTACATCATGATTGTTTTTGTTTGGGGGGTTGATTCCGTAAAACCAACTGACATAAAATATGGCTTCGCCGTAAATGAAATCATGCATGAATATGGCTTCAAAGATGGTGACAAAATATTAAAATTTGATGGTGTTGAACCATTAGATGTCACAGCCATTAACAAACATTTATTTTTAAGGGGAATCACTTCCCTTGAGGTAATGCATGAAGACGGCACCATTGAAACGTTGGCAATTCCAGAAAATATTGGAGATGAAATGTGGGCAAAAGGGGTTATGGAACCTTTTTCTGTTAGAACCGAAGCCATTATTGACACAGTTGTGGCTGACTCTCCAGCAGAAAATGCAGGATTGTTAAAAAATGACAAAATAATGTCGGTAAACGGAAGTCCTGTTGGATATTGGCAAGATTTTACCAAATTGATTCAAAATTCCAAAGAGGGAGATATTTCTGTTGATGTTGAGAGAGACGGAACCGTTAAAACAATTGTTTTAACCCCAAGAGAAGACAAAACCATTGGCGTATCAAATTCTTTTTTGAATAGTATTACTGTTGAACATAAAGAATATTCTTTTATGGAAAGTATTCCAAAAGGAAACTCTTTGGCCATTTGGACCTTAAAAGATTACATCACACAATTTAAATATGTTTTCACCAAAAAAGGCGCAACAAGCATTGGCGGTTTTATTGCCATCGGCAATATTTTCCCGGCCACTTGGAGCTGGCAAGCTTTTTGGAGCATTACGGCATTCTTATCTATTATGCTGGCCTTTATGAATTTATTGCCAATTCCGGCATTGGACGGTGGCCATGTGATGTTTACGTTATATGAAATGATAACCGGCAGAAAGCCAAGCGACAAATTTTTAGAATATGCCCAAATCACTGGATTTCTTTTGCTAATAGCGCTGCTTATTCTGGCAAACGGAAATGATGTCGTGAAACTGTTCTCATAAAAGTATTTTCCTAAAAATAAAAAAGCGCCATTCAAAATTATTGAATGGCGCTTTTTTATATGCTAAATTCTTACAAAGCTTATTTTGGTTCGCCTTTAGGCTTGTTCCTGTTCATCTCAAGCATATCAACATTGGTTGCTTCAACTCCCAACAAATGCTTGCTGAAATGATCGGCAGTCAACCAAAAGAAATATTCTGTCATATCACCAAATCCGTGACGTTGGCCTGGCATCACCATATAATCAAATCGCTTGTTTGCTTTTATTAAGGCATCTGCCATTCTAATTGTGGCGCCGGGATGCACGTTATTGTCAACATCACCGGTTACAAGCATCAATTTTCCTTTTAAATTTGCTGCTAACGATTGATTTTTATCGATGTCATATTTATAAGAAATTTTTCCGTCGGCATCCGATTCTTCTTTTACGCCGTGATGCGTTTCACTCCACCAGCTGTTATACATGGAATTGTCGTGATTTCCTGCGGAAGAAACTGCAGCCTTAAAGAAATCTGGATACACCAACATCGCTGCGGTTGACATGAATCCACCGCCTGAATGTCCGAATATCCCTACTTTTTCAATGTCAATAAAATCATATTTATCTGCCATTTGTTCCGCAATGTATTTTTTATCAGCCAAACCGTAATCTCTCAGGTTTCCGTATCCATAATTATGATACCATTTAGAACGGTCTGGATGTCCGCCTCGGTTTCCTAAGGTAATCACAATAAATCCAACCTGAGCAATGCGGTCGGTTCTGTTCATTCTGATGGAAAAAGATTTGTCCACAGCTTCAGTTTGCGGCCCTGGATACACATATTCTACCA
>DATIRG010000558.1:0-8120 GCA_035470005.1 Lutibacter sp.
GTCATCTTGTTTTTGATGAACAAGCACAAAAAACTAAAAAGAAAATAGGCGATTTTGTTTCTGTTTAAATCGTTTACCACTATTCCCAAAGTTGCTTTTTTTAAGACGGGCGCCAGCAATTTCACAATATCCTCTTCATTAAAATGATGCAAAAATAAGGTGGCCAAAACCAAATCATATTGAAGATTTTGAAACTCATCAGAAAAAACATCTAGTTTTAAATAACTGATTTCCGGATAATTGACGCTTAATTCCGCAGCATAATCTATGGTGTGCTGGTTGGCGTCAATCCCAATTAAGGTAAAATTGTACCCCACTTTTTTGCTAAATTTGGCTATTTCACGTAACATATCGCCATTTCCGCAACCCAAATCCAACATCCTGATTGGTTTGCTTTTATCGTGATTTTTTAAAACTTTTTTAAGTCCGTTTAAAGTGACAAAATTACCGCCAAGCCATTTGTTGATGTTTGCCAACGAATCCAGCGACTCGCGAAGCAAATTTCCTTCCACCGAAAAATCGTCCATCAATTCAATTTGTGTGCTTCGTTCTTTTGTGTCTATGTTAAAATTCATTTATTTTTATGGGTTTTCCGTGGGTTTGTTTGACAATGTATGGCAGCAATTTTGGAAAACTTTTTAAAACCATCATCATAAATTCCGAAAAATTATATTTTTTGAAAAGTGCTGCAACAATCCTGCCCACTTTTAAACGTCGTTTAAATTCCTTGTTCCAAGATTTTTTATAGGCTATTTCCAGATCCAATCTTGATTTAATTTTTCCGTTAAAGTAGCGAATTATTAGTTGTGATAACATTTGTCCGCTTCGAATTGCCATACTCATCCCGTTTCCGCAAAGCGGATGAATCATTCCGGCCGTATCGCCGCACATTAAAATATGGTTTTCCACCGGACTTTTATCAGCAAAAGAAATTTGGCTGATGGTTAACGGTTTCGAAAAAAGATCGGTTGAATTTTCAAATACTTCTTTCAGATTCGGATTTTCGCACAACACATTTTTTTGAAAATCTTCGATGTCTTTATACTTTTTGAAGGATTTAAAATCGGTGATATAACAAACATTGATGCTGTCGTCTTCAACTTTTGAAAGTCCGCAATAACCGCCCTTAAAATTATGTAGGGCCACCAAATCATCGGGAAAATTTCCTTTCATGTGCGTTTTTACTGCTAAAAAAGGCGCTTCATTTTTGATGAAATCCCGATCCAGTTTTATATCGATTGCCGATCGTTTTCCATAAGCGCCAATCACAATTTTTCCATTAAAACACAACAGACTTTTTGTTTCAATTTTAAACTGATTGTCTAAAAATTCAATGTTCACAACTGTGTCCTGTAAAATGGTAGCACCGTTTTCTATAGCTTTTTTGGCCAGCGCGTCATCCAACGCAAAACGGGAAATGCCAAAACCGCCCAAAGGCAATTGGGTTTCAATAACGCTGTTTTTTTTAGTGCTCAACAAAAATTTATCGATTTTTTTCGCGCCCATAATAAACGGATCTATACCCAAATAATTTAAGTAAGGCAAAACTTCGTTTGAAATATATTCGCCGCAAACTTTGTGTTTTGGATAGGCATTTTTTTCGATGACCAAAACACTTATCCCGAATTTTGAAAGATGGATTGCGCTTGTCAATCCGGCCAATCCGCCGCCCACAATCAAAATATCATAGAAATTTTCATGAGATTTTATCATCGTTTTTTATCAATTGTAATTTATTCCGCATCAAACGTTTAAAACAGTTTATTTATGTCTCACCACAAATATTAGGTATTTTTCGTAATTGTATTTTCCGAAATATATAAATTATCCCGTTTAAAATTGGGAAACAAAGTGTTTTTGTTTCTGAAAGATGCAAAAAAAGCCGAAACAAGATGTTTCAGCTTTTAAAAAACTAGATTTTAATTATGTTTATGCCAATTATAAAATTATTTTGCCCTTAACCAGGGTTTTCCTGCTTTCAGTAATTGCTTTCCTGTAAGATCATTAAGAATAATCATCGCCATCATATACCAGGCGCTTAAGGCACAAATTATTAAAACATAACTTGCGAACACGTTCAATTCTGGGAATCCCAAATGGCCTAAATCCAGCAATATAAAACCAATCATTAAAGTCGAAAATGTAGTGGACATCGCTCCATGTATATAAAGTGAACCTACCCAAAGAATGGCAGTAAAAAGTGTCCACGCCACCAAATAAACTCCAAGGTCGGAAGTTGATGTTTCATAGACTTTAAAATGATTGCAAATCCAAATGATACCAAGTCCCATCCAAAAAGCACCGTAGCCTGTAAAAGCAGCAAAACCAAAATTGTTGCCTGTTTTTTGTTCCATAAAGCCGGCAATAAATTGTGCCAAACCGCCAAAAATAATTCCCATCGCCAGCACAGGCCCGAGGCCGATAAGGCCTAAATTATGAAATTGTAATAAAAGTGTTGTTAATCCGAATCCCGCTAACCCAACTACTGCCGGATTTCCTAATTTGATATTTTCCAAAGAATTTTTTTTATATTTTCAGTAAAAGTAGAGTATTTAAGTGGTGAATATTGCCTTTTATTTAATGTTTAAGGTATAAATGTTAAATTATTAAATAAAATAAATAAAATAAGATATTTTAATAAATTTTAATTATCATTTTTAGCTTTTCTTTAAAAACTTTCAAAAATCATAATTATTTGTAATTTCCAGATTCAAAAAAAACAACTTTTTTTTGTAAAGGATTATTCGTTGTCGTGGATTTGCATGGATTGCAAATCCAACATTTTGATAGTTGAGCTATTTAGTTTTAGAAGGAGTTTAACGCATAAAAGGTTTTCAAATTCTCTATATCAGATATTTAAAGCGCATCAAGTAAGTTAACGCATTATTATAATTATAGAAGCGCTTTGGGCATTGATTTTCTTTATGTTTTTTTAGCGAAAAAATTCACCCAAATAGTGCACAGAAATGCCAAAATAGTAAGCACTAGGGTTAAAGTATCAGTCAATGCCGCATCCGGAAGCCAAACTGGAGACTTTTCCATTAAATAGGAAATGTAGCTGCTTGGCATATCCCTTTCACCTAATTTTCGCAATATCCGATAATGCCAATCCGTCAAAAAACAGTAACCGAAGCCTTTCCATATACCCATAATTCCCCAAGAAAATAAGGTGATTAGTAAACTTATCAAATGTAATTTTTTAGTTTTTGGAAACACCCAGCCAAACAAATTAAAAAGTATCAATGCGGTATGAAACACAAAGAAAAAGTAATTTAATAGCTGAAGAAAAATTGTTTCCATGGAAATAAATTGTTTTTAACAAACTGCAAAAAGGTACGATTTATTTTGATAATGCAATGCTTGAATTAAGGTATCTTCTCTAAAATTTTGCGCTGGTTAGATGAAGCAAAATACAATGTTTTTTGTATTCCATAATTTTGTATTTTTAAGGGTGTTTCAATTTTATAATCTATGGAATTGTCTTTTCCCTTATTCGCCGGTATTATTGCCGCAATGTTGCATGTAATCTCGGGCCCCGATCATTTGGCGGCAGTAACGCCTTTTGCCATTGAAAGCAAAAAGAAAGCTTGGAAAGTGGGGCTTTTTTGGGGTATTGGTCATTTGATGGGAATGCTTTCCATCGGTGTTTTGTTTTTGGCATTTAAAGAATTGATTCCTATTGAAAAAATATCGCTGCATAGCGAAAAATTTGTTGGCATTATTTTAATTGGCTTGGCATTGTGGATTTTCTATAAAATCTTCAAAAATGAAAAGGGACACAATCACACCCACCTGCACACTGAAGGATATCCAATGATTCATGAACATCCGCACAGTCACGATGAAGCTGGTCCAATAATGATAAAACCCCCGGGTTTTCGAAGCGATGTAACTTTTACAATTCCTAAACGTCCCCATATTCACCAAGCAGAAAAATCACATACGCACAACAATGCAAATTTAAAACAAGGCATTATAGCTTCCTTAACGGTTGGTTTTATTCACGGTTTGGCTGGCGTTGCCCACTTTTTGTTGTTTCTTCCCGTCATAGGATTTACCTCAAAACTGGATGCGACCAAATACATTGTAGGTTTTGGGATAGGAACTTTATTGGCGATGATTTCTTTTGCTGTTGTGATTGGAAGTGTTGCATCATTTTCAAATCAGAAGCAAAACGGCACTTTTTTTAAAGGTCTAAGAATGGCCGGCGGCTTGTTTGCTTTTGTGATTGGGATTTACTGGTTTATGGCGAATTAAAAATTCTAAAATTGTATATCCAAAATCTTAAATTAAAAGTTAGCATATTCTTGGCAATTGCTCTCCCACCAGCGGACTCACAATGCGTTTTCCGCCAATTAAACTTTCCATCACCACTTTGTTAGGGTGTTCATGGGTAAATTCACCAATCAACGCGGCGTTTATTCCTCTTTTATGGTTTTTCATCAACGCCAAAACTTCCGTTTCAATACTCGGATCCACCACTACCAAAAAGACGCCTTCATTGGCAACATACATAGGATCCAAACCCAGCATTTCACAGGCTGCCGCAACTTGTTTTTCAATAGGAATGGCACTTTCTTTCACAAAAACGCCTTTTGAAATATCGTTGGCAATTTCATGCAACACCGTTCCCAATCCGCCACGTGTAGGGTCTCTGAACAATTTTATTTTTTCGCCGAATGCGTCCAATAAATCCTTCACCAAAAAGTTTAAATTGGTGGTGTCGCTCACCAAATCAGATTCAAATTCCAAACCTTCACGTTCGCTCATAATGGCCATTCCGTGTTGCGCAATGCAGCCATTCACCAAAATTTTATCGCCCCCTTTTATGTTATGCACAGAAATATTGGCTTTGGGATGCACTTGTCCAAATCCGGTGGTGTTAATGAAAATTTTATCGCCTTTCCCGCGTTCCACCACTTTGGTGTCGCCGGTTATAATGAGCACGCCACTTTCATCGGCGGCCTTTTTTACGGAAGCCACAATTTTCTCAAATTCTGTCATTTTTAAGCCTTCTTCAATAATAAAAGCCAAGGACAAATATTTTGGGATGGCTCCGCACATTGCCACATCGTTTACGGTGCCGTTCACGGCCAGTTCGCCAATATTTCCGCCTTTAAAAAAAATGGGTGTAATCACAAAACTATCGGTTGAAATGGCAATTTTAGAATTGATTTCCACAATAGCGCCGTCGTGTTTTTGATCTAAAAACGGATTGCTGAAAGTGTTGAAAATAACTTTATCAAGCAAATTTCTTGTTAGTTCGCCACCGCTTCCGTGACCTAAATTAATGGTTTCAAATCCTGTGTTTTCCATTTTATGCTGTTAAATGAGTTGAAAAATGATAGTAGGCCGCACAGGCGCCTTCCGAAGAAACCATTGGCGCACCAAGCGGATTTGCTGGTTTGCAGGCTTTGCCAAACTGGTCGCACTGATTTGGTTTTTTGATGCCGCGCAATATTTCGCCGGCAATGCAATTTGGATTTTCGGGTACTTTAATGTGGCTGATGTTAAACTTTGCTTCCGCATCATATTTTCTGTAGTCTTCTTTAATCACATAACCGCTGTTTGGAATTTCGCCAATACCGCGCCATTCTCTCGCGCCAACTTCAAAAACTTTTTTTATTACCGCAATTGCAGCTGGGTTTCCGTGTTCTTTTACCACCCGGGAATACTGATTTTCCAATTTATAAATGCCATCTTCCAGCTGTTTTACTGCCATATAAATTCCCTGAACCAAATCTAATGGCTCAAAACCTGTGACGACCATAGGAATTTTATATTTTTCGACCAAGGGATAATATTCCTGCATTCCCATAATGGCGCAAACATGTCCTGCGGCCAAAAAAGCGTCAATAGTGCACAATTTATCGTCTAAAATAGCCTCCATCGCCGGCGGAACCAGCACGTGTGAAGCCAAAATGGTATAATTGTTCAGGCCTTCTTTTTCGGCATGTAAAACCGATAAGGCATTTGCGGGGGCGGTGGTTTCAAAACCAACTGCGAAAAAAACGACTTCTTTATCAGGATTTTGTTTGGCGATGGAAACCGCTTCCAAAGGTGAATATAAAATGCGCAAATCGCCGCCAACTGCTTTTGCTTCCAGCAAACTTTTTTTGCTTCCGGGCACGCGAATCATATCGCCAAATGAACAGACAATCACGCCTTTTTCCAGCAATTCAATGGCCTTGTCAATTAAATTTAGCGGAGTTACGCAAACCGGACAGCCGGGACCGTGAATCATTCTGACTTTTTCGGGCAGCAATTCCAAAATGCCGTTTTTAACCAAGCTGTGCGTTTGCCCGCCGCAAATTTCCATAATATTCCATTCTCGCGTGGTAATTTTATGAATTTCATCGAGGTATTTTTTGGTGGCTTCAAAATCCCGGTATTCGCTTAAATGCTTCATTTTTTGATATTTAAATAATACATCAATTGTCCGAAAGAAATGTTTTCGTCGTTGGGCGATAAATCTTTATGAAAGTACAATTTTATTTCTTTTGGTGCTAATTCTATAATGATATCTACTAACGTCGTATTTTGAAAAACCCCGCCGCTAAACGCCATGTGTTTGTAATTATTTGATTTTGCTATTTCAAAGATAGAAAATGCCAGAGTGTACAAAAAGTTTAAAATTAACTGGTCTTTTGGATTGCCGTTTTGAAAATCATCAACCATATTTTTAATGATTTCTGTTGCTGAAATGCCTTTTTCAGGAGCCGACAAATAACTTTTACAAGATTTTATATCATAACTTGAAATGCTGTTTTCCAATAAAATAGCGGCTTCACCTTCGTAAGTGTTGTAATCGGTGAGATGCAAAAGCGAAGCAACAGCGTCAAACAATCTTCCGACAGAGGAAGTTTTTAAGGTATTCGTATTTTTTAAAGTCTGATAGGTTTTGAGTTCATTGGCAGTGAATTTTTCCTGTAAAACTTCAAGCATTTCATCGGAAGCCAAAGAAAGTAAAGACAATCGAGGTTCTTTGGCCATTTTATCGCCCAAAAGCCAATCGAAATAGTCGATATGATTTATTCTCTTGATTTCATTATTTTCATAATCAAAAAACTCACCGCCCCAAATGTTGCCATCATCGCCATAACCGGTTCCGTCAAAAATAACGCCCAACACTTTTTCTGAAAACAATTGATGTTCACCCAAAATTGCCGAAAAATGGGCTTTATGATGCTGAATTTCAACCAACTTTGACTTATTTTTTAGCGCCATTTCCTTTCCGAATTGCGTACTTTGATAGCCGGGATGTTTGTCGGCCAAAACCACTTCAGGCTGTTGTTCAAAAATGCTGATGAACGAATTTACTGTTGAAGTAAACCTGTTGTAAACATCAAAATTTTGAAGATTTCCGAGGTATTGGCTCACATACAAATATTCATTAGGATAAAAAGCGATACTGCTTTTTAAATCGGCGCCCATTGCCATGATTGTTTCTTGGGAATTGAGCTTTGCCTCAAAATAATTTGGCGCATAACCGCGTGCTCTTCTGAATAAAACTTGCTGATTAAATTTGGTGCTGAATTTTACGACAGAATCGTCCTGCGGATGCGAAATTTCCAGATTGTGCTGCACAAAATAATCGGCGACTTGTTGCAGTTTTTCGAAGGCTTCTTCGTTATTCCCGATAATTGGAGAACTGTGAATATTTCCGCTGGTGGCTATGATGGGAAAGTTTAATTCGTTTGCCAGCAATTGCAAAATTCCCGAGTAGGGCAGCATCGCGCCCAATTGATTTAATCCGGGCGCAACAGCATTCAAGGCAATTTTTCCTTTATAATTTCCCAAAGCAATGATGTTGATGGGCCTTTCTGCGGCAGTAAGCGATTTGCGTTGAAGCTCGTTTATTTTTAGGTCATTTTGTAAAAATTCCATCGAAGGAAATAAAACGGCAAAAGGCTTGTTTGGCCTGTTTTTTTTGTTGCGTAATTTTTTTATGACTGCTGCATTTTCGGCGTTGCAGCAAAGCAAATAACCACCGGTATTTTTGATGGCAACAATATTTCCTTCAGCAAGTAATTTGGCTATTTTTTTAAAAATATTTTCTGAAGTAGTTGCAATAGTATTCCCTGAATTGTCTAATAAAACAAGGGAAATTCCACAGGTAT
>DATIRG010000559.1:0-1530 GCA_035470005.1 Lutibacter sp.
CCACAATATTTTGCGCTTTTGTAAAAAACGGAGTGCCTCCATTTAAAGCAAAAGTATCGGCATCCATTCCCAAAATCATATATACATAAAATGAAACAATGGAGGTCAAATTGGATTCGAACTGATTTTCATTAAACTGTAACGGTTCATACTCAATATAACTAAAGGAAAAATTATCATCCTTAAAGTTAAATACCGGCGTTAAATACGTTGAGCTGTAAACTGGACGTGATGACTGTATTTGAATATGCCCTTTAAAATCATCACCTGATTGCTCCAAAATTGTGAGCGTAAAATTGCAGCTGATGCGTTCTTGAGGCGAATAATTAAAATTTGTCCAACGTTTTTGATTCACAAATTCATTTAACGAATTCTCTAATGTTTTAAAAATTTGCTTGTTTGATCCCGGAATTTTATCGGCATTCACAGCAATCGTACACTTTAATTCCTGTGCATTCAGCTGGACTGTAAAGAAAAGAATACCAAGCAGTTGAACTATTTTACGCATAAAATCTGATTCAAAATTACATTAAATATATCTTCGGCGACCTCAGCTTTAGATTTTAGACTAAATTCTGAAATTTTTTCGGATTTATCAATGATTGTAACCTTATTTGTTTCTTTTTTAAATCCGGCTCCTTTATCTTGCAGCGAATTCAGCACAATTAAATCTAAATTTTTCGATGTTAACTTTGTGATGGCATTTTCCAATGCATTGTTTGTTTCCAAGGCAAAACCAACCAAAAACTGTTGTTTTTTAATTTTTCCCAATGAAGCCAATATGTCTTTGGTTTTCACCAATTCAATGGTCATGGTATCTGATGATTTCTTAATTTTATTTTCGGCAACTTCTTTTGGCTTGTAATCAGCCACGGCAGCCGAAAGAATGGCAATGTCAACAATGTCGAAATATTTGTGGACTTCGTCATACATTTCTTCGGCACTTACCACATCAATTCTTTTTATCAAAGAATGTGACACCGTTTCATTTGAATTTCCTGTAATCAAAAAAACATTGGCGCCTAAATTGGCGGCCTTTTTAGCCAATTCAAATCCCATTTTACCGGAAGAATGATTCCCAATAAAACGAACAGGATCAATGGCTTCATACGTTGGTCCCGCTGTAATTAAAACTTTTTTGTTGTATAAGGGCAATCCCTGCACAATCTCATTTTCAATAAAAGAAATGATATTTTCAGGTTCTTCCATACGTCCTTCTCCCACCAAACCGCTGGCCAATTCACCGCTTGCAGGCGGAATAAAAATATTCCCGAAACTTTGTAATTTTTCAATGCTTTGTTTTGTGGCCGGATGCTGGTACATATCCAAGTCCATCGCAGGCGCAAAATAAACCTTGCATTTGGCCGATAAATAAGTGGCTAACAGCAGATTGTCGCAAACGCCATTCGCCATTTTAGAAAGCGTATTTGCCGTTGCAGGCGCAATAAGGATATAATCTGCCCACAAACCTAAATCCACGTGACTATTCCACTGCTCGTTTTCTTCATCACCTTTTTCAAAAAAAGTAGA
>DATIRG010000560.1:0-7361 GCA_035470005.1 Lutibacter sp.
TCAGAAGCAAGAAAAAGTAATTATTCTTTTAAATTCGATTAAAAAACAAACCTTCAATTTTTTCCAAAAATTGAAGGTTTGTTTTTGTAGACTAAAACATTAAATGTAATTTTGCCAAAACCTACGAATAATGAAAAACACCAAATATGTTTTTGTAACCGGAGGCGTTACTTCTTCTCTCGGAAAAGGAATTATCGCAGCTTCTTTGGCAAGATTATTACAAGAAAGAGGCTACTCTGTCACCATACAAAAGCTTGATCCTTACATCAATATAGATCCAGGAACTTTAAACCCTTACGAACACGGCGAATGCTACGTAACGGAAGATGGTGCAGAAACCGATTTGGATTTGGGTCATTACGAACGTTTTCTCAATATTCCAACTTCACAAGCAAACAATGTGACCACAGGAAGAATTTACCAGTCTGTCATCGAAAAAGAACGCAGGGGTGAATTTTTAGGTAAAACGGTACAGGTTATTCCGCACATTACCGACGAAATTAAGCATCGCATTCAAATTTTGGGAAATACCGGTGAATTTGATATTGTGATTACCGAAATTGGCGGCACAGTTGGCGATATTGAATCGTTGCCGTATGTAGAATCTGTTCGTCAATTGCTTTGGGAAATGGGACATGAAAATGCCATCGTTATTCATTTAACTTTAATTCCTTATTTAGCCGCCGCTGGGGAATTAAAAACAAAACCTACCCAACACTCCGTTAAAATGCTGATGCAAAGCGGAGTAAGTCCGGATATTTTAGTTTGCAGAACAGAACATGAAATTTCCGATTCCATAAAAAACAAATTGGCGCTTTTTTGCAATGTAAGAAAAGAAGATGTCATTCAATCCATAGATGCTGAAACTATTTATGATGTTCCAAATTTTATGCTCGAAGAAGGATTGGATACTGTTGTGCTGAAAAAATTGCAACTGCCAAATGACAAACAACCGGAATTAAAATTATGGAACGATTTTTTAAAGCGATTTAAAAATCCGAAAAATACCATTGAAATAGGATTGATAGGAAAATATGTGGAACTGCACGATGCTTATAAATCCATTTCGGAAGCATTTATTCACGCAGGTGCCCAAAATGAAGTAAAAGTGAACATCAATTGGATTCATTCTGAAGAATTAACCGTAGAAAATGTTCCTGAACTGTTAAAAAATTTAAACGGAATTTTAGTTGCCCCAGGTTTTGGCGAGCGCGGTATTGAAGGAAAAATTGAAGCCGTAAAATTTGCGCGTGAAAACAATATTCCTTTTTTCGGAATTTGCTTAGGCATGCAAATGGCAGTTATTGAGTATGCAAGAAATGTTTTAGGATTAACAGGCGCCAATTCAACAGAAATGAACAGCAATACCTTATATCCTGTGATTGATTTAATGGAAGAGCAAAAAAATATCACCAATTATGGTGGTACTATGCGTTTAGGCGCCTGGGACTGCATCCTAAAAGATGGCAGTAAGGTGAGAAATATTTACCATAAAGAACATATCAGCGAACGTCACAGACATCGTTATGAATTTAACAATGATTTTTTAGAACAAGTTGAAAAAGCGGGAATGATCGCCACCGGAAAAAACCCAAAAACCAATTTGGTTGAAGTTGTTGAAATTCCGAAACACCCTTGGTTTGTTGGTGTTCAATACCATCCTGAATATAAAAGTACCGTGTTAAATCCGCATCCTTTGTTTGTGGATTTTGTGAAAGCGGCACTAAATCACGCTTTAAGCAGGCCAACTAATCATTAATAAGAAACCAAATTTAATTTACATTTAGTACATTTGTCGGGCTTTTTAAATTCTAAAAAGAGTAATGCACAAATTGACATTTAATAATACCCATGGAAGAAAAGAAATTTGATATTAATTCACTGATAGGTTTTGTTTTATTAGGCGCAATCGTCTTATGGTGGATGTACAGCAATCAGCCAACTCAAGAAGAACTGGAAGCTGAGAAAAACAAGATAGAAAACGTACAACAAACAACAGTTCCTTCAACCCTGACGGATTCCACCAAAAAATCTGAAATAACTACCCAAGCAACAGATTCACTTTCTTTGGTAAAAGCACAAGGTCAGTTGGGTGTTTTTGCTTATTCCGCAACACTTCCTTCAGCCAAAGAAGACGGTGAAACCGTATTGGAAAATAACCTGCTAAAATTGGTTATTTCAAATAAAGGCGGACAAATTAAGGAAGCATTGTTAAAAAATTATGTGACTTATGATTCTTTGCCGTTATATATGGTAAAAGACAATAACGCCAATTTTAACATCAATTTTGGAACTTCCGATAACAGAACATTAAATACAAAAGACTTGTTTTTTGAGCCTACGCTTACTAAAGTTGCAGGAAATCAAGTGCTTTCTATGAAATTAAAAGTTTCTGAAAATAACTATTTGGAATACCGTTATGTGATGAAACCAACTGAATATATGGTTGATTTCACAGTGCGTTCTCAAGGTTTAAGCGCTTCATTAGACGCAAATAAACCAGTTACCTTGGATTATAGTTTGGAAGCTTTCAGAAAAGAGAAAAGCATCACCTATGAAAATCAGCAAACCGAAATGTATTATGAAAAAGATGATGAAAGTATTGATTATCTTTCCATAGGCGGCGAAGATGATGCAGAAGAATCTGATGTGAATTGGGTTGCCTACAAACAACATTTCTTCTCGGCGATTTTAATTTCTGAACAAGCTTTTTCAACAGCCAAATTGGAATCTAAAACATTGTCAATTGATGAAGAAGTAGATACCACATTCACAAAAGGATTTTATTTAAAAGCCCCAATGGCATTGCAGGCAGGTGAATTTAATTACAATATGAATTGGTATATTGGACCTAATGATTATCAAATTCTAAAAACATACGATCGCAATATAAAAGAAATTGTAAATCTGGGCTGGGGAATTTTCGGCTATTTAAACCGATGGATTTTCATTCCGGTATTCAACTTTTTACAATTATTCATTGGAAATTACGGATTAATTATTATTCTGTTAACCATTGTGGTTAGAATAATTATGTCGCCTTTGGTTTATAAATCTTATGTTTCCAGTGCTAAAATGAAGGTTTTAAAACCTGAAATGGAAGACATCAACAAACGTTTGCCTGGAAAAGAAAATGCCATGAAACGTCAACAAGAAACGATGGCACTTCAAAGCAAAGCTGGTGTAAGCCCGCTTGCCGGTTGTATTCCTGCATTGTTACAAATGCCTGTTTTCTTTGCCTTGTTCCGCTTTTTTCCATCAAATATAGATTTACGCCAAAAAGGATTTTTATGGGCTGATGACTTATCTGCATACGATTCCATATATGAATTGCCTTTTAGAATTCCGATGTACGGCTCTCATATTAGTTTATTTCCAATTTTGGCTTCGGTGGCTATTTTCTTTTATATGAAAATGAGCCAGGATCAGCAAATGGGTATGCAACAACCTCCGCAGGAAGGAATGCCTGATATGCAAAAAATGATGAAAATGATGATGTATCTTTCACCGGTAATGATGTTGATTTTCTTTAATATGTATGCGAGCAGTTTGAGTTTGTACTATTTTGTTTCCAACTTATTAACCATTGTCATTATGCTGGTTATTAAACATTTTATTATTGATGAAGACAAAATTCACGCAAAAATTCAGGAAAATAAATTAAAACCTAAAAAAGAAGGCAAGTTTCGTCAACGTCTAAATCAGGCGATGGCTCAGGCCCAAGAGCAGCAGGCACAACAAAAGAAAAAGAAATAATAAGTAAATTTTGTAAATAAAAGTCCCAAAGAAAATTTTTTTATTTGGGACTTTTACTTATTATTGAAAAATTATTAAGCACAAATTAACCCCAACCCCAATGTCTTTACTAAACAGTAATTATATAATTTTAAAGGAATTTAATCTGCTGATAGAATGCCATTCGGGCAATTTAGATTTAAAATCCTATATTGATTTTGTAAAAAGGACAACACTTGATCCTTTATTTTCCAAAAACATGAATTATTTTATAGATTTATGCAATGTAGTTGTGACAGCTTCTATAGATGATATTAAATTATACAATAATTTCACAGATGATAACTTTAAATCTGATAAAAAAAGAAAGGTTGCTTTGTTAACCAATTCTCCAAACCAAATGGTTTTCTCAACCTTATTTAAAAATAGCAATACGCAAAAGTTAAAAGAAATTGAAATTTTTTCAACGAAAGAAAGTGCATTCCACTGGATTAACAGCAGCCTTAATAAAGAAGAGATTCTTAATATTTTTAGCAGTATCCAGGAATATTCAGAAAGATAAAAGCAACGAATTTAAAATTTGATAAATGTCGGGTCTGGTAAGTAATTATAAAATTTTAAAGGAACAAAACCTAATTGTAGAGTACCATTCGGGTATTTTAGATGCCGAATCATTTATAGCATTCAAAAAAAGCATCACTTTAGATGCGTTGTTTTTGCCAAGTCTACATTATTTTGTGCATTTAAAAAATGTTACTTTCAGCGCAAATTTGGAAGATATTGATACATATGCAAAGTTTTTAGAAGCCAATTCTAAGGTTTTTGGAAACAGACGTGTTGCGCTTATTACGAATACGCCAAATCAGGTGGTTTCGACCACAATCTTTAAAATGATGCAGCAAAACAAATCTCAGTCAGTTGAAATATTTTCAACAAATGAAAGAGCCTTGGAATGGCTTAACAGCAATTTCAATAAAAACGAGATTCTTGATGTTTTGGCTGAATTAATGCTAGCCTAAAAATTATCTTATATTTAAAAAATTTAAGACGTTTTTCTCAATTCGGTCCAAGATATTGCTCACATCCGATTTTATAAATTTTTCACCGGTAATTTTTTCATACAATTCAATATATCGGTCTGAAATTTCATTTATTTTTTCTTCGGTCATCTCCGGAATTTGTTGTCCTTTTAATCCCTGAAAACCGTTTGCAATTAACCACTGACGCACAAATTCTTTAGACAATTGTTTTTGGTCTTCGCCTTTATTTTGTCTCTCTTCATAACCATCCGCATAAAAATAACGAGAAGAATCTGGCGTGTGAATTTCATCAATCAACACAATTTCTCCGTCTTTGGTTTTACCGAATTCATATTTGGTATCCACCAAAATTAAACCGCGCTGCGCTGCAATTTCGGTTCCTCGCTGAAATAAAGCTCTGGTATATTTTTCTAAAATTTCATAATCTTCTTTTGAAACAATTCCTTTTGAAATAATAGCCTCTCTTGAAATATCTTCATCGTGATGTCCTCCATCAGCCTTTGTTGAAGGCGTGATCATTGGTTCCGGAAACTTGTCATTTTCCTTCATTCCTTCAGGCATGACAACACCGCATAAAATACGTTTTCCCAATTTATATTCACGTGCCGCATGACCCGATAAATAACCACGAATCACCATTTCTACTTTAAAAGGATCGCACAAATGACCAACAGCCACATTGGGATCGGGAATGGCAATAATCCAATTTGGAACAATATCTTTAGTGGCTTCCATCATTTTAGCCGCAATCTGATTTAAAATTTGCCCTTTAAACGGAATTTGTTTTGGCATAACAACATCAAAAGCAGAAAGCCTGTCGGAGGCAACCATCACCAAAATTTCATCATTGATATTGTAAACTTCCCGTACTTTTCCTCTATAAAACGATTTCTGCTTTGGGAAGTTAAATTCGGTGTTGTTAATTGTGTTGCTCATTGCTGTGTGTATTTGATTAATTGTGTAATCGTGTATTTTTTTATAATCAATTATTTATTCCTCTCTCGTATCAAGATTTTTATACGCCAAAATAATATCTTTCACCAATCGGTGCCTAATAATATCTTTATCATCAAAATGAACAAAAGCAATTCCTTCAATATCTTTAAGCGTATTCATAGCTTCTTTTAAGCCCGATATTTGCCTTTTCGGCAAATCCACTTGTCCTGGATCGCCGTTGATAATAAACTTTGCATTTTTACCCATCCGCGTCAGAAACATTTTCATTTGGTTGTGGGTAGTGTTTTGCGCTTCATCCAAAATCACAAAAGCATTGTCAAGTGTTCGCCCGCGCATAAATGCCAGCGGCGCAATTTGAATAATTTCTTTTTCCAAATAGGAATCCAGTCTTTCATAAGGAATCATATCCCGCAAAGCATCGTATAACGGTTGCATGTACGGATCTAATTTTTCCTTTAAATCACCCGGCAAAAATCCCAAGTTTTCACCCGATTCAACTGCCGGCCTCGTTAAAATAATTCTTCTTACTTCTTTTTCCTTCAACGCTTTAACCGCCAAAGCAACCGCTGTATATGTTTTTCCTGTTCCTGCTGGGCCAACAGCAAAAAGCATGTCATTTTTGCCCATTTTTTCAACCATCACGCGTTGGTTGGCAGTTTGGGCTTTAATAAGCCTGCCGCTCACGCCATGAACAAGAATACCATCGGCAACAACGTTACTGTGATGTTCACTTCCGTTCGTTGTTAAAAGTCGTTCTATGCTATTTTCATCCAATTTATTGTAACGCCCAAAATATGCAATAATCATTTCCAGCCGTTTCTCAAATTCATCTAAAATTTCTGGTTCGCCATAAACTTTAAGTTCTGTGCCTCTGGCTACGATTTTAAGCTTCGGAAAATATTTTTGTATGAGTTCTATATTGGAGTTTTTATTGCCAAATAAGTCGTTGGGATGAATGTCGGTTAATACAATAATACGTTCGTTCAAATGATGAATGTGTTAAGTCTTATTAAAAAAATAGTCTTTCAATCAACAAATAATTGATTAGATTTGCATGGTAAATGTAGTAAATATCAAATAACAAAAATTGAATTTCTACAAATAAGTTT
Source organism: Lutibacter sp. (assembly GCA_035470005.1). Classification (GTDB taxonomy): domain Bacteria; phylum Bacteroidota; class Bacteroidia; order Flavobacteriales; family Flavobacteriaceae; genus Lutibacter. The sequence continues at coordinate 6,842 of DATIRG010000560.1, forward strand.
TAAACATTTTATTAAAAATTTGCTTTAAATTTCACCAAAAAATTCGTCTGTATTTTATATGTCAATAATTACTTTAACTACCGATTTTGGAATCAAAGACCACTTTGTTGGGGCAGTAAAAGGCACTATTTACAGTGAATTACCAGATGCGAGGATTGTGGATATTTCTCATCTAATTTCACCGTTTAACATTACAGAAACCGCTTATATTCTAAGAAATGCCTACAAAAAATTTCCTGATGGAAGCATTCATATTATAGGTGTTGATGCTGAATTAAACTCCGAAAACAAACACATCGCTTTAGAACTCGACAACCATTATTTTATTTGTCCGGACAATGGTGTTATTTCGCTGTTGGCTTCAGAAATAACGCCTGAAAAAATTGTTGAAATAAATATTCATGAATACATAGAAAGCAGCTTTCCTGTGTTGGATATTTTTGTGAAAGTCGCCTGTCATATTGCCCGCGGCGGAAAACTGGAAGTGATTGGAAAAATTATTCCTGAATTTAAAAAAATT